>NZ_QXDL01000007.1:0-43877 GCF_003574345.1 Calidithermus terrae | reverse complement strand
ACCCCCTCCCGCGCGGGCCGCACACCCCGGCCGGGGCACGGCAGCGACCACCGAGCGCCCGTCCACGGGGAAGTGGGGCTGTAGTTGGCCTGGGGGGCGGGCACAACCCCAGTGGACGATTAACCCCGATGGGGCGTCTTGCGTCTTGCGTTTAGCGTTTAGCGTTTTGCGTACGACGTAGGACGTACGACGTACGCCGTACGACCCTCGCCCGGCGTTCAGCTACCGGCTATTAGCCATCCTCTGCCCGTCGTGCTTGCCGCCCCAGCGCGGCTCCTGGCCCTCGGGTGTGAGGATGAAGGCGTTGCGGTCGTCGCGGAGCTGGGCCCGGAGCAGCTCGAGCACCTTGCCCTTGGCGCGGCTGTTGAGGATGGGGAAGAAGAGCTCGTAGCGGCGGTCGAGGTTGCGGGGCATGAGGTCGGCGCTGCCGGCCCAGACGCGCCACTTGCCCTTGTTTTTGAAGGCGGCGACGCGGGCGTGCTCGAGGTAGCGGCCCACCAGGCTGCGGGCCTGGGCCTCGCGCCACAGCGCGGTGAGGGTCGAGCGCACGATGAGGTGCAGCTTGGCGCCCTGGCGCAGGGCTTCCTCGAGCGCGAGCAGGATGGCGGGGTCGGTGAGGTGGTTGAACTTGAGGATGATCTCGCCCTTCTTGTGGGCCTCGCCCGCGATGGCCTCCAGCAGCGCCTCGCGGATGCCCTGGGCGGTGCGGATCACGGCGGGTGCGGGGGCTTGCCGGTGCTCGAGCGCCTCGAAGAAGGCGGCGACGTCGTGGGTGATGCGCGGCTCGGCGGTGAAGAGGGAGAGGTCGGTGTAGAGCCGCCCGTTGACGGGGTTGTAGTTGCCGGTGCCCAGGTGGGCGTAGGCCTGGCCGTGGCGCCGCACGTAGAGGGCCTTAGCGTGGACCTTCTTGGCGGGCAGGGGGAGCACCCGCACCCCGGCGCCCTGGAAGCGCAGGCTCCACTCGAGGTTGGCGAGCTCGTCGAAGCGGGCGCGGCCCTCCAGCAGCACCGCCACGTCCTTGCCGGCGCGGGCGGCCTGGATCAGGGCCTCGGCGATGCCGTTGCGCGCGCCGATGCGGTAGAGGGTGGCGCGGATGGCCTCGACCTTGGGGTCCTGGGCGGCGGCCAGCGCGAAGGCCTCGACCTGGCCGTAGTCCTCGAAGGGGTGGTAGAGCACCAGGTCGCGCCGGTCGAGGTAGCCCCAGGGGTCCTTGAGGAAGCCCTTGGCGCGCTCGGGCTTGGCGGGGGCGAAGCGGGCGCTCGCGGGGCCGTCCTCCGCCGCCGTGCTCACGAAGCGCAGGTCGAGGGGCGGGGGCAGCCGGAAGACCTCGTGGGGCTCGAGCTCCAGCGCCACCCGCAGGGTCTCGGCCCAGAGCGGGGGGAAGTCGTCCTCGAGCTCGAGGTGGCTCACCCGCCCGTCCAGCCGGGCCTCCAGGGCCTCGGGCAACTCGTCCCAGTCGGCGCGGGAGCGGGCGAGCTCGGCGAGGCGGATCAGGCGGAACTCGTAGAGCTGGCTCTTGCCGGGCACGAAGAGGTCGGAGCGCATGCGCACGAGCGCCCCCAGCCGCACGTAGCTCCCCTCGCGCCCAGGGATGGGCAGCAGGCGGGGCAGGCTTTCGGGCAGGCGGATGAGGTGGTGCATCAGGCCGTTCCCGGCGGCGAAGTACAGCGCCTGGGGGGCCAGGTCGGCCATGGCCTCGGGCCGGATCAGGTCGGTGAGGGGGGCCACCTCCTCGGCCAGGTAGGCCCCGAAGTACTGCTGCTCGGCCTTGGTGAGCTGGGCGGGCTCGAGCACGTGGATGCCCAGCCCCGCCAGCTCGCGCAGGAACTCGCGGTAGAGGCGGCTGGCCTCGTCGGCCTGGTCGCGGGCCTCCTCCATCAGGGCCACGTAGCGCGCCGAGCCGCGCTCCTGGAGGAAGGCCCGCGAGAGCCGCGCGGCGAAGAACTCGTCCATGTTGCTGGCCCAGATGCCCAGGAAGCGCAGCCGCTCGAGCAGCGGGAAGTCGGGCCGCAGGGTCTGAAGCAGCACCCGGCGGTTGAAGGCGAGCCAGGAGGCCTCCTGGCTGACCTGCACCCCCCGGATCTCGAGGCGGTCCTTCCCCCCGCGCTTCATCGCCCCGGAGTCTTTCGCCCCTTTGTCAGGAGACTGTAAGCCGTCCTTACCCTTACGCTTGCCCACGCTGCCTCGAGTGTACCCAAAGGCAACCCGTCAGCCTGTATGGCCTGTGGCTCGTAGCTTGTAAGCGATAAGCCCTCCGCCGTCGGCGGAGGGCGGAACGTGGCGTGTGGGGAAAGCATCTTGCCGGCCGGGCGGGGCATCCCCCCTAACCCCCCTTGCCAAGGGGGAACCAGGCGTCTTGCGTCTTGCGTTTGGCGTTTTGCGTACGACGTACGACGTAGGACGTACGCCGTACGACCCGCGCCCCGCGTCCGGCCATCGGCGTCCGGCGTTTTGCTTATGATTTGGCCTATGCAGCGCATCGGCATCGTGGACCTGGGCTCAGGCACCAGCCGGCTGGTGGTCTACCTCTTCGAGCCCGGCAAGCACTTCCGGCTCGTCGACGAGATCCGTGAGCCGGTGCGGCTGGGTGAGGGGCTCGCCAGCGGCAACCGCCTGACCGCCGGGGGCATGGAGCGGGCTTTCTCGGCGCTCAAGCTCTACGCCGACTTCGCCGCGGCCACCGAGCTCGAGGAGGTGCGCGTGGTCGCCACCAGCGCCGCCCGCGACGCCGAGAACGGGCCCGAATTCCTGCGCCGGGTGCGCGAGCTCGGGCTCAACATCCGCATCCTCTCCGGCGAGGACGAGGCGCGTTACGGGGTGATGGCCGTCGCCAACAGCTTCGCCCTCGAGGACGCGTGGGTGATGGACCTGGGCGGGGGCAGCGCGCAGCTCTCGCGCATGGCGCAGCGCCGCTACAGCTTCGGGCGGGCCTACCCGCTGGGGGCGGTGCGGCTGACCGAGATGTTCCTGAAGTCCGACCCGCCCAGGAAGGGCGAGCTCGAGGAGCTCGAGCGCTTCGTGAAGAAGGAGATGCGCGAGGTGCTGGCGCGGGTGCGCGAGGAGCCGCTGCCGCTGGTGGCGATGGGCGGCACCATCCGCAACCTGGCTAAGCTCGTGCAGAAGCAGCAGGGCTACCCGCTGGACCTGGTGCACGGCTACTGGCTCGAGCGGAACGCCCTGGAGGAGGCGTTGGAGCGCCTTTTGAAGATGCCGCTGCCCGAGCGGCGCGACCTCGAGGGCCTGCAGAGCGACCGCGCCGACATCATCGCCGCCGGGGGGCTGGTCTACCGCACGGTGCTGCGCGAGGGCGGGCTCAGGGGGCTGTGGGTCTCGGGGCAGGGGGTGCGCGAGGGGGTGTTCTACGAGGAATTCCTGCCCGCCCCCCACCTTCTGAGCGACGTGCGCGGCTTCAGCGTGCGCAACCTCTTCGCCCGCCACCCCCAGGACTTCGCCCACACCGCGCGGGTGCGCCACCTCTGCCGCCAGCTCTTCCGCGCCCTGGCGCCCCTCCACGGCTACGGCCCCGAGGACGAGCGCCTCCTCGACGAGGCCGCCATCCTCCACGACATCGGCATGAGCGTGGCCTACTACGACCACCACAAGCACGGCGAGTACCTGGTCATGGGGGCCGCCATCCCCGGCCTGACCCACCGCGAGCAGGTGCTGCTGGGCCTGCTGGTGCGCTACCACCGCAAGGGCGAGCCCAAGGTGGGGGCCTACAAGGGCGTGCTCGAGGACGGCGACCCCCGCCGCCTGCTGCGCCTGGCCGCCATGCTGCGCCTGAGCGAATACCTCGAGCGCTCCCGCGCGGGCCGGGTGGAGGCGCTCGAGGTGACCCTCGACGACCGCCACGTGCGCCTGGGCCTACGCGCCGATAGCGAGCCCTGGGTCGAGATCGCCGAGGCCAGCAAGCAGGGAAAGCTCTTCAAGCAGGCTTTCGGGCGGGAACTGGTGGTGGAGTGGGTGCGTTGAGAGCCCTTAGCGGTCAGCCATCAGCCGTCAGCTAAAGGCTCGTAGCCCGTGGCCCGTGGTTGCCCCACCCCGTCCCTCACCCGCGCGCGGGGAGGGTTTATCCCCCCCTAGCCCCCCTTGCTAAGGGGGGAACCAGGCGTTTTGCGTACGACGTACGACGTAGGACGCGCAGTACGACCCGCGCCCAGCGCCCGGCTATCGGCTCCAGTGTCCGAGCTCTCGCAGGCGACGAGCAGGCCCCGGCGCAGGGGCTCGAGCCAGCGCTCTGGTGCGATCACAATTTCCTCCCGATGGCCGGGGGCAAGAAGGCCAGCAGGCGCATCCCGCCGGGCTCGGGGCGGCCCTCGAGGTGGGCCACGCCGCCCTTCTTGAAGGGGAAGCGCTCCCCCCGCCGCCCGCCCGTCAGCAGCCACGCGCACAGCTCACCCATCCACGGCTCGTGCCCCACCAGCGCCACCGACTCGCCCCGCAGTTGCTCGAGCAGGGCGCTCGAGGGCGGCTCGGCCAGGTAGGGCGTCCCCTCGGCCTCGCCCTCGAGCAGCGGCATCAGCAGGTCGGCGGTCTGCACCGCCCGCAGCTTGGGGCTGAAGTAGATACGGTCGAAGCCGACGCCCAGCTTTTCCAGGGCCCTGACCATGCGCCCGAAGCGCTCGACACCCTCGGGCGTGAGGGGCCGGGCGTCGTCGTCCTGGCCGGGCAGCGCGTCGGCGGCGATGGCGTGGCGCACCAGGAAGAGGTTCATGGTCCGATTGTCGGTGGTCGAGGGTCGATAGCCAATAGCTGATGGCCGATAGCTGAACGCGGTCCTACGTCGTACGTCCTGCGCCGTACGCCAGACGCCAAACGCCAGACGCCAAACGCCAGACGCCCTTTGTTTACCCCCCTTAACAAGGGGGGCCGGGGGGATAAACCCTCCCCGCCCGCGGGTGAGGGACGGGGCGGGGCAACCACGGGCTGACGGCTGATAGCTGCCTGCTCTGCTCTCACCAGTTCTCTGTGAACCGGTACAGCTTCCCCGCCAGGTTCGCCACGAACAGTGAGCGCCGGTAGGGGAGGGGAGGGGCTTGTACGGGGCCCAGGCCGCTGACCTCGAAGACGAGGCGGCCGGTGGCGGCCTCGAGGGCGAGCACCCGGCCCTCTTCGGTGGCGGCGAAGACGTGGCGCCCGGCCAGCGAGAGGCCGCCGGTGATCTTGCCGGCGGGGTAGCTCCAGCGTTCGTCGCCGCTTTTGAGGTCCACGGCGATGAGCCTGCCGCCCCAACTGCTGAGGTAGGCCCGCTGGGCGTCGAGGGCGGGTGGGCCCCAGATCTCGCCCTCGAGCTCGAAGCTCCACAGCACCTCGCGGGCTAAGGGGTCGAAGGCGTGGACCTCGCCGGCCCAGGTGGGGATCAGCAGCACCCCGTGACCGGCGGCCAGGCTGGCGTGGACCGGGCCGGTCTCGACCTTGTAGCGCAGGTGGCCGCTGAGGGGGTCGAGGGCGTAGAGCCAGCCGTCCTCGGCGGCGGCGAAGAGCAGCCCGCGGTAGAGGGTGGGCGAGGCCGAGAGGTGCCCCCCGGCCTGGAAGGCCCACACCAGGCTGCCCTTCTCGTCGATGCAGTGCAAGAAGCCGTCGCGGCCGGCCAGGTAGATCCGCTCGCCCAGCAGCAGGGGGGCGGCGGTGATCTCGGCGCGGGTGGGGAAGGTCCAGGCCACGCGGCCGGAGAGCTCGAGGGCGCTCAGCTTGCCGTCCCAGGCCCCGGCGTAGAGCCGCCCGTTGCCGAAGGCCGGGGGGGCGCTCACCTCGTCGCCCAAAGGGAAGCGCTGCACGCGCTCGTCGGCCAGTTCGAAGCGGGCGACCCCGCGCCCGGAGCCCACCCACAGCCGCCCCTCCCAGGCCACCAGTTCGCCCGGCCAGGCCACCTCGCCGCCCAGGTCACAGGTCCCGGCGATCTCGAGCCGCGCCGGCTCCGCCGGGCCGCCCGGGTAGCAGCCGCTGCGGCTGTTGCCGCCCCGGGGCGTGGCGCTGAGGTGCTCGCGGTAGTCGCGCAGCAGCTCCCCCAGCGTGTGCGCCGCCGCCGCCGCCGAGGGGCGGGAGCCCGCCTCCTTGTGCAGCAGGCCCTGGGTGAGCCCCGAGACGGCGGGGGGCACGGCCGGGTTGGCCTCGAGCAGCGGCTTGGGGTTCTCGTAGACGTGCTGGTACAGCACCGACTGGTCGTTCTCGCCCTCGAAGGGCGGCTTGCCGCTGAGGGTGCGGTAGAGCACCGCGCCGAAGCTGTAGAGGTCGGCCTTGGGGCTCAGCGGCAGCCCCTTGGCCTGCTCGGGGGCCATGTACTGCGGGGTGCCCAGGGTGTAGCCGGTGCGGGTGAGGTGGCGGCTCTCCTGGATGAGGTAGGCGAGGCCGAAGTCCATCACCTTGGGGTGGCCCTCGGCGGTGAGCAGGATGTTGCGCGGGGTGAGGTCGCGGTGGATCACCCCCCGCTCGTGCAGGTGGGCGAGGGCCTCGAGCACGCGCTCGGCGGTCTCGAGCAGCCGCAGCCCCTCGAGCCCGTCCTCGAAGGGCCCCAACAGGTCGAAGGTGCCCCCCTGCACCAGCTCCATCACGAAGAAGGTGCGGCCCTCCTCCTGCCCCAGGTCGTAGACCTGCACCACGCCCGGGTGGGCCAGCTTGGAAAGCGCCTTGGCCTCCTGGAAGAAGCGCTGCCGCTCGGCGGGGTGCACGTAGGCGTGCAGCATCTTCACCGCCACCTGCCGCCCCACCCGCTCGTCGGTGGCCCTCCACACCTCCGCCATCCCCCCCTCCCCCAGGGGGGCCTCGAGCTTGTAACGCCCCGCCAGCTTCACAGGGGCAATATATCCCATGGGTAGCGGTGAGTGCGGGGCTTTCAGCCGTCAGCGAAGGGCGGGAAGTTCGCGGCTAGTGGTTCGCCGAGGGTCGAGGGCATAGGGCCAAGGCGTACGACGTAGGACGTACGACCGGCGTCTCGCGTCTCGCGTTCGGCGTTCGGCCTTGGGCGCTCTACATACGACGTAGAACGCCCTCGAGGGCCTTCTCGACGCCCATCTTGCGGTGGCCGCAGCTCATGCCTTCGACCTTGAGCCCCGTGACCATCGTTTGCCTCCGGCCACCCCCGGGGGAGGGGCACGGGACCAGCCCAGACCCTGTACCGGGCAAAGCTAGTTCCACCCCAGGTGGGGTGGGGGAGGTTGGGGGACGGCCTAGGATTAGCTGGCGCCGTAGCCCCTCAACTGGTTGTAGCGCAGGATCTGCTGCCGGCTGAGGAGCAGGGTGACCTCGAGGTGGGCCTTCAGGTGGACCATCCTAAGCTCGGCGTACAGCGCGCCCAGGGCGAGGAGGCGCTCCTGCAACGCCTCGGGGGTGATCTTCCCGCCGGCGAAGGCCTCGCTGAGGGCCTTCTCTTCGGCCACGATGCGCGCGCCCAGCGCCTTGGCCCCCTGCGCCATGCGCTCGCGGATGCGGCCGATCTCGGCGACCTGCTGGGGGCTGAGCCCCAGTTGCTCCTTGAACTCCAGCACGTGCGCCGGGCCCGGGTGGCCGTTGAGCTCGGCCGTCCGGGCATAGCCCGCGCCGCGCCCGGCGAGCAGGTCCTCGACCTCCTGGGCGCTGAGCCCGCGCACCGGGCTCTCGAGCTGGGCGACGTAGGGCGAGGGCGCCGCGGCCAGGGTCTTGAGCCACTCCCGGTACTGCCCGATCTCGCGGCTCTGCACGGCGATGACCTCCCGGGCGAACTTCTTGAGCTCGGGCTTGTTGGCCTTCTTCAGGGCGAGCTCGGACATGTCGATGGCGTCCTGGTGGTGGGGGATCATGCCCTCGAGGAAGGCCCGGTCGGGGCTCTTGCCCTTCATGCCGGCCATGGCGGCGTCCATCATGGCCTTCATGTCGCCGCGCATCATGTCCATGTACATCCGGGAGGGGGCCACGCCGTACCAGCCCTTGAGCCAGGCGGTGAGCTGGCCGATCTCCTTGTTCTGCACGGCGACGATGTCCTGGGCCGCCTTACGCACGCGGGCGTCCTTCGAGACCTTGAGGATGGCCTGGGCCATCTCCACCGCGCCCTTGTGGTGGTCGATCATCATCGACATGTAGGCGATGTCGAAGTCCTTGCCGGAGAGGCGCTCGAGCGCCCCCATGCTCTTCATCGGCATGCCGCCGTGCTGCGAGTGGTCGGTCTGGGCCAGGGCCAGGCCGAGCGCGAGTGTGAGTGCCACGATCCTTCGAATCATCTCTCCTACCTCCGTGCAAGATGGTGGGGGGCTTGTGTTAAGCCCGTGTAAAGCGCCGCTACGGGCCCGTAGCCGAGGTGGGCTGTGCCCCGGGTCCGGGCGAGGCGGACCTGCTGAACGTCCTCCCGCCGGGTGATCTGCCGCTCGAGGCCGTCGCACCCCGGTCCGTCCGGGTGAGCGCCGCGGTGGGTTGCCGCCTTCGGCGTACCCCGTACCCCCTACGGGGTCTTCGCTCCGCCCGGCCCCGCCCGGCGGCCGTCCACCGCCGCGCGGGCCAGCAAGGCGGCGGGCAGCAGGGCGAGGTAGCTCAGGGCCATCGCCGGGGCCATCCCGACGACCTCTTGCAGGCGCCCCACGCCCACGTAGAGCAGGCCCGCCAGGCCCACCGTGAGGCCCATCAGCATGCTCGAGAGGGCGTCATTAAACAGGTGGGCCACGGCCAGGAGGAGGGCTAGCCCGCCCCCGGCGACCCAGAATTTCGCGGCCAACGACCCCGTCCGAACGTTCATGACCCTTCCTCCTATCCCACCCCAGGTGGGGTGGGACATGCCCAACCTTAGACCCGCCCACGCCAAAAGTCAACCGGAGGCCGGCGGGGGGAGCCCGCTCGAGGCCGCGGCCCGGGCCGCGCGGCCCCCGGGCTAGGGCTTAAGGGCTTGGGCGACGGCCTCGATCAGCGCTTCTTTCCCCTCGTAGGAGGGCCGCAGGAAGACCAGCGTGGCGTTGGTCCAGTCCTGCACGGCGGCGATCTCGGTGTCGTCGGGCAGCTTGAGGTGGGGGTAGGCCCCGTACTCCACGTACGTGCCGAAGCGCTCGGCCACGGCCACCCCTCACTTCGTTCGGCGAAACCACGCCTCGAGCGCCAGCACCTTGTCCAGGTCGAAGCGGACGACGAAGGGCAGGAGGAAGGCGGGCTTGCCGCAACTGCCGCCCAGCCCCACCATCGGGAAGCCGGCGAGGCTGGGGGTCTGGTACTTGCGCGCGCAGCGCTCGAGGAAGGCCGGGCGGTCGCGCACCTTGTCCTTGCCGGTCTTGAGGCTGGCGACGTACTGGCCCAGAGTTAGCGATTGGGTTCCCATAAAGCTACACTACACCCTGGTTTCAGACCAGCAACCCTCCCACATACGGCGCTTCGCTCCCACCTTGGGCTAAGGCCGGACCTCGAGCACCCCCATCATCCCCCGGTCCTCGTGCTCGACAAGGTGGCAGTGGTAGACCGTGACCCCGCCGAAGTCGCGCAGGGGCACCGCGATCCGCACGGTCTCGTCCTTGCGCAGGTTCACGGTGTCCTTCCAGGCCCGGTAGGGCGCCGGCTTGCCGCCCCGCGAGAGCACCTGGAAGGGGTAGGTGTGCAGGTGGAAGGGGTGGTCCATGTCGGTCTTGTTGACGAGCTCCCAGACCTCGAGCGTCCCCAGCTTGGCCCG
The DNA here is from genome assembly GCF_003574345.1 of Calidithermus terrae. Taxonomy (NCBI): domain Bacteria; kingdom Thermotogati; phylum Deinococcota; class Deinococci; order Thermales; family Thermaceae; genus Calidithermus; species Calidithermus terrae. The sequence continues at coordinate 34,261 of NZ_QXDL01000007.1, read as the reverse complement.
GATGTCCACCCGGCCGGGGTCGAACATCCGGTCGTTGATGAAGAACTCGGCCTGCGCCATGCGCTCGCCCAGCACCAGGCGGCGGGTGGCGGCGGCCCGGGCGGGCTCGAGGCGTTCGACGGGGGCCAGCGAGGCGGGCAGGGGCAGGGGCTTGGGGCTGGCCGGGGCCACGACGGTGAGCAGGGTCTCGAGGCGGGTGGGCCCCATGACGGGCATGGGGCCCATCATCCCCGTGTCGCCCATGCCCCCCATGCCGCCGTGGTCCATCATCCCCATCCCTTGGCCCATCCCCTGGCCCATCCCCTGGCCCATGCCTTGGTCGCCCATCATGCCGTTCGTGCCGCCGTGCGTCATCATCGCGCCGCGGTCGTAGGGGAGGGCCTGCAGCCGGTGGTTGCCGGGCCGGCTCAGGCGCACGAGCACCTCGGCCCGCTCGCCGGGGGCCAGCAGGAGCTCGGAGAGCTCGACGGGCTTCTCGAGGAGGCCGCCGTCGGTGGCGATGAGGTACAAGGGATGGTTTTCCAGCGCCAGCCGGTAGTAGCGGGCGTTGCTGGCGTTCAAGAGCCGCAGGCGCAGGGTGGCTTTCTGAGCACGCAGGGTCGGGCGCACGGCGGCGTTGACGGTGAGCAGGTTGCCCTCCCGGCCGTTCATCCAGTCCATGGGTGTCCAGGCCGGGATACGGTCGCCGGAGAAAGCCCAATCCTTGAGCACCAGGACGTGCTCCTCGGCCCCCTTCAACTCGGGCAGGGCGTCGAGCGGCCCCTCCACCACCAGCAGGCCCGCCAGCCCCGCGTAGAGCTGTGGGGCCACCCGGCCGTGGACGTGGGGGTGGTACCAGTAGGTCCCCGCCGAGCCCCTGGGGACCGTGAACTCGTAAAGGCGGCTCTCGCCGGGCTGGACTAAGGCCAGCGGGTCGTCCACGCTGGCGGGCACGTGCAGGCCGTGCAGGTGCAGGTTGGTGGCCTCGGGGAGGTTGTTGGTGAAGTTCAGCCGCACCGTCTCGCCCTCGCGTAAGCGCAGGGTGGGGCCGGGGAAGCCGCCGTAGGTCATCAGCCGGGCGGGCCTGCCGCTCAGGGTCAGGTTGCTCTGCCGGGCGGTGATCTGAGCCTCCACCACGCCATCGGCCCGGAGCACCTCGAGCGCGCGGGGCTGGGGAAAGGATGGCTGGGCAAGGGCGGGAAGCCTCGAGAGCCCGTAGCCCCCCACCAGGCCCAGGGCTCCGTACTTCAGCAGTTCGCGTCGGTTCATAACGCCTCCTGGCCTTAGCCTGCGCGCGGAGTGTTAAGCCCGTGCAAAGGGTAACCCCCGCGAGCCCCGCAGCATGAAGTCCATCGCCGCCTCACAAATCTGGACACAATCCGTTATAACGGTCATGTGGGTGGGCTCGACGCGCTGGCCGCCGTGCTGCAGGCAGTGTTGAACGGCGGTGAGGCAGACGTCGTGACACTCCCCGCAGGCCTCGGCGCAAGCCTGCATGGCGGGGCTCATGCCGGTGGTGCCGTGGGCGTGGCGCTGGCGGCCGTGCCGCATGGCTGGACCTCCTGAAATTCGGTCTTTCGGCCTTAATCCTGCAGGCAATTCCGGGCGATGAGCGGCAGAGTTAAAGCTCGAGCCGGCGGGTCGGAGGAGGTTCAACTTTAGTCCCCATGCCTGGAGGTGCCGTGAGTGCCGGCCGAAGCCACCGGGTTTACAAACGCTTAACACGCCCGCGGTAGCCTCTACCGCAGAGGAGGCTTATGACCCATCAACCCGACCGAAGACGAGCGCTGAGGATGCTCGGCGCCCTCGCCCTGGGCCTGGCCGGCGGAGCCCTGGCGCAGCAGGGGAGTGCCCTGAAGGGCCTCGAGGCCACCCTCTACAAGTCGCCCACCTGCGGCTGCTGCGGGGAGTACGTGAAGTTCCTCCAGGCGCAGGGTGTCAAGGTAAAAGTGGTGCTGCAGGACGACCTCAGCCCCCTCAAGCGCCGCTACAGGATCCCGCCCCAGGCCCAGAGCTGCCACACCATGCGCGTCGGGGGCTACACGGTGGAGGGGCACGTCCCGCTGGCCGCCCTCCAGAAGCTCCTGCGCGAGCGGCCCAGGATCGACGGCATCGCCCTGCCGGGCATGCCCTCGGGCACGCCAGGGATGCCCGGCCCCAAGACCGAGCCCTACCGGGTGCTGGCCCTCGTCAAGGGGCGGCTCGAGCCCTTCGTGACGCTCTAGGTAGCCCCAGAGTAGGGCTGTGAGCGCGGCAAGGTTCAGCCCCGGGCCAGCGGCAGCGTGAACCAGAAGGTGCTGCCGCGCCCGACCTCGCTCTCCAGGCCCATCGTCCCCCCCATGGCCTCGACCAGGCCCCGCGCGACCGTCAGGCCCACCCCGCTCCCGCCGTCCTGGCGGCTGCGGGCCGAGTCCACGCGGTAGAAGCGCTCGAAGACCCGCGCCCGGTGCTCGAGCGGGATGCCCGGGCCGGTGTCGCGCACGCTGAAGCGCACCCCGCCCCGCGCCGGCTCGGCCTTCAGCGCCACCTCCCCGCCGGACGGGGTGTGGCGCAGGGCGTTGGCGAGCAGGTTGGAGAGTACTTGCTGCAGGCGCTCGAGGTCGGCCCACACCGCCGGCAGCGGCCCGGAGGGCTCGAGCCGCAGGGCCACCCCCTGTTCAGCAAACACCAGCTCGAAGCGCTCGAGGGCCTGCTCGAGCGCCTCGGCGGGGTCGAGCGCCTGCGGGCGGATCTCCACCGCCCCCGCCTCGACCCTCGAGACCAGCGACAAATCCTCGACCAGGCGGCGCATGGCCCGCACCTCGTGCGCGATGCGGTGGGCGGCCTGCTCGGGCGGCAGCACCCCGTCGGCCAGGGCCTCGGCGTAGCCCTGCAGCCCGGCCAGGGGCGTGCGCAGCTCGTGGGCGACGGAGCCGATGAGCTCGACGCGGCTCTGCTCGACCTTCTCCAGCGCCTCGGCCATGCGGTTGAAGTCCTGGGCGAGCGAGGCCAGCTCGTCGCGGCCGCGCACCGGCAGGCGGTCGTGGTAGTGCCCCTGCGCGATGCTGCGGCTGCCGTGGGCCAGCAGCCGCACGCTCCGGCTCACCCGCCTCGAGACCACCCAGGCCGTGCCCGCCGCCAGCAGCCCGGCCAGCGGCAGCGAGGCCAGCCAGGCGGCGGTGAGGGTCGAGCGCAGGCCGCGCTCGAGGTCGGCGTGCAGCTCGTGGCCCTGCGGGCCGATGGCCGCCACCATCCGCTCGATGTGGCTCTGGTAGAAGCGCGGGGCCAGCCACTCCGCGAAGCCCAGCAGCGCCACCACCGCCACCAGCGCCGCCAGCAGGTGGGTCAGGAACAGCCGCGCGAACATCATTCCTCCCGGAAGCGGTAGCCCACCCCGCGCACCGTCTCGATGTAGCGGGGGTTGTCGCCGTCCTCGCCCAGCTTCTTGCGCAGGCCCGCGATGTGCACGTCCACCACGCGGTCGATGCCGGGGAAGTCGCCGCCCCACACCCGCTCGAGCAGCCGCGCCCGGCTCCACACCAGCCCGGGGTGCTGCGCCAGGGTGAGCAGCAGGTCGAACTCCAGCCGCGACAGGGGCAGGGGGGCCCCGTTCAGCAGCGCCACGCGCTCAGCGGGCTTGAGGGTGAGGGCGCCGAAGGCGAGCTCGTCGCGCAGGCCGCGCCGGCGCAGCAGGGCCCGCACCCGCGCCACCACCTCGCGCGGGCTGAAGGGCTTGGTCACGTAGTCGTCGGCGCCGAGATCGAGGCCCTCGATGCGCTCCTCCTCCTCGCCCTTGGCGGTGAGCATCAGGACGGGGAGGTCGGGGTAGTCCCGCCGCACCTCCCGGGCCACCTCGAGGCCCCCCACCTTCGGCAGCATGAGGTCGAGGATCAGCACGTCGGCCGCGCCCAGCCGGGCCAACGCCTCGGCGCCGTCGCGCGCCTCCACCACCTCGTGCCCCTCCTGGCGCAGGTAGGCCCCCAGCACCTCGTGGATGGAAGGGTCGTCATCGACCAGCAGCACTCGAGCCATCTTCACCCCCAGCTTACGCACGACGTGGGGTCGAGGGCCAAGGCGCACGACGTAGGACGTGCGCCTTGCGTCCGGCGTACGACGTAAGACGTTCGACGTCCCCTAATGCCGATGCCCGGACGAGGGCGGGGGCGGCAGCGGCACCCCTCCGCGCTCGGCCAGGAGTTGTTCCATGAGGGCGATCTCGAGGGTCTGGCTCTTAGCCATCGCCAGCAGGAGGTTGCGCGGCAGCTCGCGCTGCACCTCCGGCAGGGCCTGGGTGATCATGGGGACGGCGCCCTGGTGGTGGCGGATCATGAGCTGGAGGAAGCGCACCTCGGCTTCCCGGCCCCTCTTCGAGGCCAGGTCGGCGACCTCGGCCTCGCGGGCCATGCCCATCGCCGCCAGCACGGCCGGGTCGAAGCGGGCCGAGCGGCTGAAAGGGCGCTCCCACGGCGGCAGCCAAGCCCGCATCTGGCCGATCTGGGCCTCCTGGGTGAGGTAGATGTCGCGGGCGAGGGTCTGGAGGTTGGGGTCGGAGGTGCGGGCCTCGAGCAGCCGGGCCATCTCGACGGCCTGGGCGTGGTGGGGGATCATGTGCCGCGCGAAGGCCGCCTCCGGGCCACTGCGCCCGGCGTACGCGGCCCAGACGCCCAAGGCCAGCAGCGCCAGGGCCAGCAGCACGGCGAGGGGGCGGCGGGGGATGGGCCGGGGAGCCGTCATGGCCTAGCGCACCGGGTTCTCCGGGCCCCGGCCCCGGTAGGCGTCGATGAAGGCGGCCGCCGCGGCGGCGTCCCAGCGCTCCAGCCGCAGCAGCTTGGTCCAGGCGGTGAGCTCGACGGTCTGGCCCAGCCCGGCCTTGGGCACCACCACCAGCCCGTCCCACTGGCCCCGGTAGCGGCCGGCCCAGGCCCGCAGGGTCTTGAGCACTTCCTCCGAGGGCTGGTCGTAGTAGATCACGACGTTGCCGTGCTCGAGCGCGTGCACCAGCTTTTCCCGGGGCTCGCCGCGGGTGTAGAAGCCCGGCTCGCTCCAGTTGTACCAGTGCGTCCCCGAGGTGGGCGGGTCGGTGGCGTAGCTCAGCGAGGCGCCGATGTTGGCGTGGCTGCGCCCGTAGTCCGGGTGGTTTTGCACCTGCGTGAGGGCCGGCTTGCCCTCCTCGATGAGGCTCTCGAGGCTGGGCACTCCCTGCTGGCCCTGCCAGCGCAGGAAGCCCCAGGCCGCCACCGCCAGCACGAGGGCGCCGCCGATGACCCAGGGCCAGGGGCTGGGCTTGGGCTTGGACGAGTACTTCAAGGCCTGTTTCCGTGCGCTCTTTCCCATAGACCCCATCAAGCTACCGCATCCGGGGTGAGGGCAATTGGGATTTCAGGTTGACTTCAGCTCGGACCCGGTGCCGGCTTAAGGCTCCGTGAGCATGCTTAGAGCCGGAGGTAAGAGCGATGAAAGCCAAGTATCTCACCGGTTTGGCCCTCACCCTGCTGCTGGCCGCATGCGGGACCCAGAACCCGGGCTCGAGCCCGGGCCTCAGCGGACAAGACGCCCAGGCCCTCTCCGAGGCCGCGGCCGGCGACCTCGCCCTCGACGGCGGCCTGCTGGCCGACGCCCGCGGGGGCTCGAGCCTGCAGGCGGCGGCCCTCGGTGAGGGGGCGCGCAACGCCATCGGCTACCGCCTGCCCCGCCGCCTCGTCCACCTGCTCAACGCTGCCGGCGCCTACCTGCCCCCCGCCGGCTCGGGCGAGTGCAGCGTGACGGTGAGCCCCACCGACTACGCCGACGCCGACGACGACGGCGTGCCCGCCAACGTCACCGTCGCCTTCGACTGCGCTGGGACCCGCGCCAACGGGACCGGCTACACCACCGAGGGCAGCGTGACCCTCAGCGACACCGACGACGCCCTGCCCCTGAGCGGCTACAGCGCCGGCTTCACCGGCTTCCGCACCGTGCTCACCCGCGACGACGGCACCGTCATCGACCACACCTTCGACGGCAGCCTCACCCTCGACAAGCGCGACGCCAGCCTCTACGCCATCGCCAAGGACTACAGCCAGGCCGTCAGCGTCACCAAGGGCGCCAACACCTACACCGGCAGCGCCGAGTTCGAGGTCGAGAAGACCTACGCCCCCGAGCTCCCCGACACCCCCTGGGCCAAGGGCACCATCACCGTCGCCCAGGACAACCCCGGCAGCCTCACCTGGGTGCGCGGCGGCAAGACCCGCAACCTCGTCTGGTACACCGACCCCACCCTGCACTACAACCGCGCCGACTGCGCCAGCCCCAGCCGCCTGCTCAACTACGACGCCGGCGCCAAGGAGTGGGTCTACACCCGCCCCAGCGGCGAGCAGGACACGCTGCGGCTGGAGTTCACCGGATGCGGGCAGTTCACGGTCACGCTCAACGGGGAGGCGGTGGAGTAGGGGGTTTCGGTGGTCGATAGCCGATAGCTAAACGCTAAACGCCGTAGGGCCGGGTCTCAGACCCGGCCCTACCCGCTCCGTTCCCTCGTGGGGGGAGGGTCTCGCCACAGGGCACGAGCTCTTAGCCCTAAACCCGCTCCCCTCTCTTCCTATTCAGCCCCCGTCTCGGACGCAGCAGTTGGGGAAGCTGGCTCACCAGCGTGGCGCCCAGGATCAAGGCCCCTCCCGCCAGCCCCTGCACGCCCAGGCGTTCGCCCAGCAGGAAGTAGGCGAAGACGGCGGCGTAGACGGGCTCGAGGGTGAAGGCGATGGCGGCTTCGGGCGCCGGGACGGTGCGCTGCCCCAGGGCCTGAAGCCAGACGCAGATGGCGGTGGCGATGAGGCCCAGGTAGAGCATCTCGGCGTAGGGGAGGGTGGCCCAGTCCCAGGCCGGGCGCTCCCAGGCCACCCACACCCCCGAGAGCAGGGCCACGCCGAACATCTGCACGCCGGTGATGGGCAGCGTGGGGTAGCTGCGCACCGCGACGAAGTGCTCGAGGCGCCAGATGTAGAAGGTGTAGGCCAGCGCGGTGCCCAGCGTCCAGAGGTCGCCCACGTTGGGCGGCGAGCCGTCGTAGGACAACAGGCCCACCCCCACGATCGCCATCAGCGCCGCCGCCCACACCGGCAGGCGCAGCTTGTGCCCGATGAGCCCGAGGAAGACCGGCAACAGCACCACGTAGAGCGTGGTGATGAAGGCGCTGCGGCTCGCCGTGGTGTGCTCCAGCCCCACCGCCTGCGTGGCGTAGCCCAGCCACAGGTAAAAGCCCAGCTCCAGCCCCGCCAGCCACACCTTGCGCTCCAGCCGCAACACGAAGGGCACGAAGCACAGCGCCGCCACCGCGAAGCGGGCCAGCGTGATCTGGGAGGCGCTGAGCGACTCCAGCGACTGCTTGATCACCACGAAGGTGGTGCCCCACAGCAGCGTGGCGATGTTGAGGTAGAGCAGCCCCAGCAGGTGTTCGCGGCGCACGGCTCCAAGTCTACCGGGCGGGTGCGCCACCCTCACAGTGAGGAAAGCGCCTTTCAGCCTGCCCCGGGCCCCACGTGCTCGCGGTACCAGCGCTCGAGCCGGGGGATCGAGACCCCCAGGATGGCCTCGCTCTTGCCGTCCACCTCGAGCACCACCCCCGCGCTCAGCCCGCCCACCAGCTCCCTGACCTTGCGCAGGCCCGCGGCGTTTTCGCCGACGTCCACGAACTCGAACTCCACCCCCTTCTGCGCGAGGAAGAGCTTGGCGACCTCGCAGGGGCCGCAGCCGGTCAGCCCGTACACCTTGACCATGACTCACCTCGAGGCCGCCGCCCGCGCCCCCGATTCCCGCAGCCAGGCCTCGAGCTCGCCCGGCGACGTCGGGAAGGGGTAGTCGAGCCAGATGGCCGTGTCGGCCCGGGAGAGCAGGACGTCGCGGATGGCGCTGTAGTTGCCCTCCGTGACCCAGCGGGGCCCCCCGGTCGCTTTCCCGACCTTCGCCCGGAACTCCGGCTCAGGGGTGGGCACCCACCCCGGGTTCCAGTGCAGGGCGTCGGTCTCGAGGTGGGGCAGGCCCAGGCGCTCGCCGAGCCGCCGCGCCAGCGTGCTCTTGCCGCTGCCGGTGGTGCCGAAGACGACGACCCGCTGCAAGGGCATAGAGTTTCAGGATACACCGTGGGTGGAGGCCGGTGGCCGGACGCCGGGCGTGGGTCGTACGTCGTACGTCCTACGTCGTACGCGAGACGCAAAACGCAAGACGCAAAACGCTCTTTACCCCCCTTAGCAAGGGGGGCCGGGGGGGATAAACCCTCCCCGCCGGCGGGGAGGGAAGGGGTGGGGTGAACCGCGAGCCACAAGCTGACCGCTGACGGCTTATCCCTTTCCGCCGATCAAGTTCCCTCCTGCCACGAGGCCAGGTAGCGCTCCTGCTCTGGGGTGAGCTTGTCGATGTGCACGCCCATGGCCTCGAGCTTCAGCCGTGCGATCTCCTGGTCGATGGCCTCAGGGACGGGGTAGACGCCCGCCTCCATCTGGCCTTTGTGCTTGAGCATGTGCTCGAGCGAGAGGGCCTGGTTGGCGAAGGACATGTCCATCACGGCGCTGGGGTGGCCTTCGGCGGCGGCGAGGTTGACCAGGCGGCCTTCGGCCAGCAGGTTGATGCTGCGGCCGCCCTCCACGGTGTACTGCTCGATGAAGGGGCGGCCCACCCGCTTCTCGCGGGCGGCGGTCTCGAGCGCGGGGATGTTGATCTCGACGTTGAAGTGGCCGGAGTTGCAGATGATGGCCCCGTCCTTCATCACCGCGAAGTGCTGCGCGTCGAGCACGTTGATGTTGCCGGTGACGGTGATGAAGATGTCGCCGACGCGGGCAGCCTCGAGCATGGGCATGACCCCGTAGCCGTCCATGGTGGCCTCGAGGGCCTTGAGCGGGTTGACCTCGGTCACCACGACGTGCGCCCCCATGCCGCGCGCCCTCGAGGCCACGCCCCGGCCGCACCAGCCGTAGCCCGCCACCACCACGGTCTTGCCCGCGAGCAGGATGTTGGTGGCGCGGATGATGGCGTCGAGGGTGCTCTGGCCCGTGCCGTAGCGGTTGTCGAACATGTGCTTGGTGTGGGCGTCGTTGACGGCGACCACCGGGTAGGCCAGCACCTTGTCGGCGGCCATGGCCCGCAGCCGGATCACGCCGGTGGTGGTCTCCTCGGTCCCGCCGAAGATGTTCGGCAGCAGGTCGCGGCGCTCCTTGTGGATGAGGCTCACCAGGTCGCAGCCGTCGTCCATGGTGAAGTGGGGCTCGTGGGCCAGGGTGGCCTCGAGGTGGGCGTAGTAGGTCTTGGTGTCCTCGCCCTTGATGGCGTAGACCGGGATCCCGTCGTGGGCGACGAGCGAAGCCGCCACGTCGTCCTGGGTCGAGAGCGGGTTGGAGGCGCACAGGGCCACCTCGGCGCCGCCCGCCTTCAGCGCCCGCATCAGGTTGGCGGTCTCGGTGGTCACGTGCAGGCAGGCCGCAACGCGCACGCCCTCCAGCGGCTTCTCCCGCGCGAAGCGCTCGGCGATCTGCCGCAATACGGGCATCTCCTGGGCGGCCCAGTCGATGCGGCCCCGCCCGGTTTCGGCCAAATCCAAATCCCGAATGTCGTAATCCTTGACGGCCACGGTTTCCTCCTTGGCATCCCGATGTGGGGTGCCTCCAGTGTACCGGGTCAGCAGACGCCGGGCACCGAGCGAGGAGTGCCCAATGCCGAACGCCGAGCGCTCGAGGCCATGTCCTCGAGGCTGCCCGCCGTCAGCTATCGGCCCTCAGCCCGTGGCCCGTAGGTCGAGGGCGGCGTCTTGCGTCTTGCGTTTTGCGTAGGGCGTACGACCCAGAAACGTGACCTCGAGGTTCCCCCTCCCCCCCTCGAGGCCCTACACTCTTGGCTATGTCGGAATACGTGACCGTCGAATCCTTCCGCCTCGACCACACCAAGGTGCGCGCGCCCTACGTGCGGCTGGCCGGGGTCAAGCTCACGCCCAAAGGCGACCGCATCGAGAAGTACGACCTGCGCTTCGTGCAGCCCAACCAGGGGGCCATGCCCACGGGGGCCATCCACACCCTCGAGCACCTGCTCGCCGGGTACATGCGCGGCCACCTCGAGGGCGTGGTGGACATCTCCCCGATGGGCTGCCGCACCGGCTTCTACATGGTGGCCCTGGGCGAGATCGGCCCCGAGCGCGTGAAGGAAGCCTTCGAGCGCACCCTGCAGGACGTGGCGGCCCACGGCGCGGAGATCCCCGGCGTCTCGGAGCTCGAGTGCGGCAACTGGCGCGACCACGACCTTGCCACCGCCCGCGAACTGGCGAAGCAGGTGCTCGAGCGCGGGGTGATCGTGCAGGAGACGGTGGAGATCGCGTAACGTCGTGCGTGGGGCGCCGATGTCTGAGCGCTGAGCGCGGGTCGTACGCCCTACGTCCTACGCCGTACGCAAAACGCAAGACGCAAGACGCGCTGGCCCTCAACCCTCGACGCCGGCAGGGAGGGACGGGGGGGTTCCCACGGGTCTCCTCCTCACTGCTGATGGCTGATAGCTGACGGCCGACGGCTTCCCGCTTCTTCTAGCTCCGCAGCCTGCGCCACAGCTCCGGCGTCAGCAGCAAGAACACCGGGATCAGCTCGATGCGGCCGGCCCACATCTCGAAGATGAGGATGAGCTTGGAGAAGGGCTGGAGGTTGGCGAAGGAGCCCATCGGGCCGATCTCGCCCAGGCCCGGGCCCACGTTGCCGATGGCCTGGGCGGAGGCGGTGAGGCCCAGCACGTAATCGTTCTCGAGCAGCGTCAGGGCTACGGTCGAGGCCCCGAAGAGCACCACGTAGAGGGTGATGAAGCCCGCGACCGAGCGCATCACGTCCTCGCTGAGCACCTTCGAACCCACCCTCAAGGTCAGCACGGCTTGGGGCTGGAGCGCGCGCAGCAGCTCGCGCCGGGCTAAGGCCCCGATCACCAGCCAGCGGATCACCTTGACGCCGCCCGCCCCCGAGCCCGAGCAGCCGCCCACGAACATCGCCAGCACCAGGATGGCCTGGGCCGCCGGGGCCCACAGCGCGAAGTCGGCGCTGGCGTAGCCGGTGGTGGTGATCAGCGAGGTGACGTTGAAGAAGGCGTGGCGCAGCGCCTCCGACCAGCTATAGTTCATGTCCTCCTGATGATGGGTCATCAAGAAGGCCGCCAGGCCCAGGCTGAAGACCAGCACCACCAGGGTGTAGACCCGGAACTCGATGTTGCGCACGATGGGCAGGGGCTCGCGTCGCAGGAATAGCTGGTATTGCAGCACGAAGTTGGTGCCCGCCAGGAACATGAACAGCGTGCCGAACCACTGCGCCAGCGGGCTGTAGGCGGCGAAGCTCTGGGGGTTGGGGCTGAAGCCCGCTGCCGGGAGGGTGGTGAGCGCGTTGCAGACGGCCTCGAAAAGGGGCATCCCGGCCAGGGCGTAGCAGACGGCGCAGGCCACGGTGAGGACGACGTAGACCTTGAGCACGCTCTGCGCGGCCACCCGCAGGCGGGGCGTGAAGGGCTCCTTCTGCACCCCTGTGCTCTCGGCCATGAACAGTTGCCGCCCGGCGATCGCCAGGTGCGAGAGCACCGACGCCAGCAGCACCAGGATGCCCACCCCGCCGAACCACTGGATGAGGCTGCGCCACAGGAACAGCCCGTAGCCCCACGAGCCGAAGTCGGCCAAGGCGGTGGCGCCGGTGGTGGTGAAGCCGGACATGGCCTCGAACAGCGCGTCGAGGTAGTGCATCCCCCCCGACACCCAGAACGGCACCGCGCCTAAGAGCGGGACCAGGAGCCAGATCAAGGCGAGGGAGAACAACGCCTCGGCGCGGCTGGGCTCGCTGCGGGCATCGCCCAGGCGGCGAAAAAGCAGCCCCAACCCGATGCCCAGCACCGAACCCACCAAAAAGCCCCAGGGCGTTTCCCCCAGAAGCAGCGACAACACCTCGAGCCCCAGCATCACCAGCCCCAGCGCCAGGTAGACCACCCCCAGGAAGTAGAAGGCGAAGTCGAGGTTCTCCCGCCTCGGCGTGATCTTTCGCATGTCAGCTCCGCAGCCTGCGCCAGAGTTCGGGGGTAAACAGCGAGAAAACCGCGATCAGCTCGATGCGCCCGGCCCACATCTGGAAGATCATGACCAGCTTGGACAGCGGGTGCAGCTCGCCGTAGTGGGCCATCGGCCCCACCGCCCCCAGCCCCGGCCCGATGTTGCCGACCGCCGCCGCCGAGGCGGTGAAGGCCACCACGAAGTCCTCCTCGAGCACCCCCAGCACCACCGTGCCGAAGCCGAAGAGCATCACGTAGAGGGTGATGAAGGCCGCCACCGAGCGCATGGCGTCGTCGGTGAGGCTCTTCTTGCCCACCCGCAGCGGCAGCACCGCCTGGGGGTGCAGCACCCGCATGAACTCGCGCCGCACGATGGCCCCCACCACCAGCCAGCGGATGACCTTGATGCTCCCGCCCACGCTCCCGGCACTGCCCCCCACGAACATCAAAGACACCAGGATGACCTGCGCGGGCACCACCCACTGCACGAAGTCGGCGCTGGCGAAGCCGGTGCCGGTGACGAGCGAGACGGTCTGGAAGTAGGCGTGGCGCAAGGCGGGCTCGAGGGGGTAGTCGTGGCGCAGGTAAAGCGTGAGGGCCAGCGCCAGGCCCGCCGAAAGCACGATCAGGCCGTAGGCGCGGAACTCGGGGTCGCGCAGCGGCGCGCGCGGCTCGCGCCCGAAGAGCACCCGGTACTGCAGCAGCAGGTTGACCCCGGTGAGGAACATCACCACCGTCCCCACCCACTGGATGAGGGGGTTGTAGGCGGCGAAACTCTGGGGGTTGGGGCTGAAGCCGCCGGCGGGCACGGTGGAGAGGGTGTTGGCGACCGCCTCGAACACCGGCATCCCGCACAGCAGGTAGGCCGCGAGGGTCACGAAGGTGAGGGTGAGGTAGACCCGCAGGATGGCCTCGGCGGTCTGGCGGAGCTTGGGGGTGAGCTGTTCCTTCTGCACCCCGGTGATCTCGGCGAAGAACATCTGCCGCCCGGCCACCGCCAGGTGCGGCAAGACCACGATGAACAGCACCAGGATGCCCATGCCGCCCAGCCACTGGATGAGGCTGCGCCACAGGAACAGCCCGTAGCCCCACGAGCCGAAGTCGGCCAAGGCGGTGGCGCCGGTGGTGGTGAAGCCGGACATGGCCTCGAACAGCGCGTCGAGGTAGTGCATCCCCCCCGACACCCAGAACGGCACCGCGCCCAGCACCGGCACCAGCAGCCACAGCGCGGCCACCGTGAACAGCGCCTCGGCGCGGCTGGGCTCGTTGCGGGCGCTCCCTAGCCGGCGGAAGAGCAGCCCCAGGCCGATCCCCAGCGCCGAGCCCAGCAGAAAGCCCAGCACGTCCTCGCCGTAGAGCCCGTCCACCACGCCCAGCAGGCCCATGATGCCGCCCAGGCCCAGGAAAACCGTCCCCGTGACGTAGGTCGCCACCGGGATCGGGGAGAGGGGGGCCTCAACTGACCTTCGCCAGGACCGCATCCGTGACCTCGCGGGCCGAGAGGATGAGGATCTTGTCGCCCGGGTTGGCCCGGAGGTTGCCGTCCGGCAGGAACACCTTGCGCTCGCGCTCCACGGCCACCACCACCGAGCCCTCGGGGATGTCGAGCTCGGTGACGAGCTTGGAGCGGAAGTCGGGGGGGAGCTCGAGCTCCATCAGCTCGACGCGGTCCTCGATGAGGGCCAGGTGGTCGATGTTCTCGGGCAGCAGCCAGTCGAGCACCTCGCGCACGGCCGCCTGGCGGGGGGTCATGGGGATGTCGATGCCCACGTGCTCGAACAGGCGGCGGTTCTCGGCGCGGTTGACCCGGGTGATCACCTTGGGCACGCCCTGCTGCTTGGCGATGAGCGAGACCAGGAGGTTCTTCTCGTCGTTCTCGGTGACCGCCACCAGCACGTCGGCGCGGTCGAGGCCCTCCGACTCCAGCAGCTCGAGGTTGGTGCCGTCGCCCTCGAGCACCCACGCCCCGGGCAGGTTCTCGGCCAGCCAGGCGCAGCGCTCGGTGTTGTGGTCGATGATGGTGACCTCGAGGCGGCGCGCCAGCAGCTCCTTGGCGGTCATGTAGCCCACGTTGCCCCCGCCCACCACCATCACCCGGCGCACCCCGCGGTTGCGCTTGGAGACGAAGCAGGCCTGGATGGCGTCGAAGCCGGAGTGGGTGGTCATGAAGAACAGCCGGTCCTCGGGCTCCAGGACCAGCGCCCCGAAGCCGGGGTCGGTGGAGGCCACGAACTGGTCGCCCCGCAGCACCCCCGCCATGAACACCCCATCCGGCCAGTCGAGCAGGGCCATCTCCTTCTTGGCGTAGGGTCCGCCCTCCTGCACGCGGTACTCCACGAAGTGCAGGCGGCCATTAGCCACCACCTCGGCGTCGACGGCGCCGGGCACCTGGATCACCTCGACGATCTCCTTCGCCAGCGAGCGCTGCGGCCATAGCACCTTGTCGATGCGCGTGCCCAGGATCTCGATGGCGCGGGGGTCGTTGAGGATGTCCATGTAGCTGGCCTTGCCCACGAAGCACAGCGTCTCCTTCGCGCCCAAGCCCTTGGCGAGCATGCAGGCCAGCAGGTTGACCTCGTCCCAGTTGGTCGCGGCCACGAAGACGTCGGCCATGTCCACTTTGGCCTCGCGCAGGATCTCGACGTCGGTGGCCGAGCCCACCAGCACCTGCACGTCGAGCTGCGCGAGCTTCTCGCGGGTCTCGGCCTCGCGGTCGATGACGACGACGTCGTGGACGGTGTGGAGGGCCTTGGCGATCTGGCCGCCGATCTCCCCTGCCCCAGCAATGACGATGTGCATAGCTCAGCTCCGCTGAGCGCCGAAGGCCCAACGTCCAACGCCCAACGCCAGAACAAAGGGCGTACGACGTAGGACGCAAGACCTCGGACGCTTCATCAAAACGACCTTAGCTTACAACCGGATCAGCCCGTCCGACACGCCCATCACCGGAACGTTGGGCTTCCAGGCGACCGCGCCCACCATCTCGGCGTGCAGGTCGTAGGTCTCGGCGTGGGTGACGCGCACCCGGATGATGTCGCCGATCTTCACCGTGCCGTCGGTGTCGGCATAGACCAGCCCGTCGATGCCCGGCGCGTCGTGCTTGCTGCGGCCCACCACCTGGCCCGGCAGTTCGCCGTACTCGTCCACGATGACCTCGAGCACCTGCCCCACGCGTGAGCGGTTCTTCTCGAGGCTCACCCGGCTCTGCAGCTCCATGAAGCGGGCCCTGCGCTCCTCCTTAACCTCCTCGGGGACGTGGCCCCCTAAGGCGTTGGCGTCGGCGCCCTCCACCTCGGAGTAGGTGAAGCAGCCCACCCGGTCGAGCTTGGCCTCGGCGATGAAGTCGAGGAGGAGCTGGAAGTCCTCCTCGCTCTCGCCGGGGAAGCCCACGATGAAGGTCGAGCGGATGGCGAGGTCGGGGGCGACGGAGCGCCACTCCTGGATGGTCTTGAGGTGGCTCTCGGCGCCGCCGGGGCGGCGCATGGCCCGCAGGACGCGGGGGCTGGCGTGCTGGAGGGGGACGTCGAGGTAGGGCAGCAGCTTGCCCTCGGCCATCAGCGGGATCAGGTCGCGCACGTGGGGGTAGGGGTAGACGTAGTGCAGGCGCACCCAGGCCCCCAGCCCCGAGAGCTCGCGCACGAGGTCCACGAGGTGGGCCCGCACCTTCTTGCCCGCGTAGTCGGACTCGCGGTGGCGGAGGTCCACGCCGTAGGCCGAGGAGTCCTGGGCGATGACGAGGAGCTCCTTGGTGCCCGTGCCCACCAGCCGGGTGGCCTCGAAGAGCACGTCGGCGGCGTCGCGCGAGGCCTGCAGGCCGCGCAGCTTGGGGATGATGCAGAAGCTGCACTTGTGGTTGCAGCCCTCGGCGATCTTGAGGTAGGCGTAGTGGCGCGGGGTGAGCTTGACGGCGGGCGGGACGAGCGCGGTGAAGGGGTTGGCGTCGGGCGGGGCGACCTGGTGCACGGCGGCGAGCACCCGGTCCACCTCGCCGGGGCCGGTGACCTCGAGCACCTGCGGGTGCGCCGCCTTGACGACCTCGGGCTTGGCCCCCAGGCAGCCCGTGACGATGACCTTGCCGTTCTCGGCCAGGGCCTCCCCGATGGCCGAGAGCGACTCCTCGACGGCCGGGGTGATGAAGCCGCAGGTGTTGACCACCACCACGTCGGCCCCGTCGTAGGTGGGGGAGGTCTCGTAGCCCTCCGCGCGCAGCCGCGAGAGGATCTGTTCGGAATCAACCAGCGCCTTGGGACAGCCCAAGCTCACGAAGCCAACCTTGCCTGCCATACGCTCCTTTGGGTCCGCCAGGGCGAACCGGCAACTTCCCGAGTATAGCAGGTACCTTCCCGGCCTCGCTGTCTCAGACCTCCGGCTCCCGCCAGTCTTCCGCCGCCAGCCCGGCGACCCGCCGATACTCCCGCACGTTCCCCGAAACCACGATTAGCCCATTCGCCAGCGCAGTTCCCGCCACCAGCACGTCATAAGCCCCGATAGGCTGGCCCTGCCGCTCGAGCGCGGCCCGGACCGCGGCGGTGGCCCGTGCCTCCGCGAGGCCGTAGGGCAAGACCTCGACCGCCTCGAAAAGGGCGGCTACGATCGGCTCCACGCTCGCCCTGCGTTCGGGCTTGCGCTGAAGCCCGAACTCGATCTCCATCGCGGTGATGCTCGAGACGGCCACCAATTCAGGAGGCGTGGCCTTGAGCCGGTCCAACACCGTCGGGTGGCGGCGGACGAAGAAGCTGATCGTGTCCGCGTCGAGGAGATAGCGCATCAGAACAGCTCCTGCGCTTCGGGGGCCTTGAGGTCGGCCCGGCTCAGCTCGAAGGCCTCGGGGTCATAGGGACCGGAGAGCTCGAGGATCACCTGCGGCCAGCTTCGTCTCCTTCTTTCCTCGTAGGGCACGAGCTGCGCGGCGGGCTTCCCTTTCCGGGCAATGACGACGGTCTCCCCCCGCTCTACTGCCTCGACGAGCCTGGAGAGCTGGGTTTTCGCTTCGTGCATGTTAACAGTCCGCATGACGGCCTCCTACTTAGCCAGTTTAGCTAAGTGGGCCTCCTGGTTCAAGAAAACCGGCGAGCACACCCGCGAATAGCCCTGGACTATCGTCCCCGACGCAGATATCCGCTATAATCCACCGACCAGTACCATCGGGGTCACTTTGGCCGCGCCACCAGCGCCCCCGCCACCAGCAGCGCCGCCCCCAGCGCGAACCCCAGCCCCAGCGACTCGCCCAGCAGCGCCCACCCGAGCAGCGCCCCCACCGCGGGCTGGGCGAAGAAGGCGATGCCGCTGAGCACTGAGCCCGCTCGAGCCACCGCGTACACCCAGAAGGTGAAGGCCACCGCCGTGGAGACGATGCCCAGGTAGAGCACCCCGGCCACGATCCCCGCGGTGATCTCCCCCACCGGCTGCCGGGCGAGCTCGCCCGGCACCAGGGGCAGCAGCGCCGCGCCGCCCACCGCGCTGGCCCAGGCCGAGACCAAAGCCGGGTCGTGGCGGCGCACGGCCTGGCCGCCGATGAGGCCCAGCACGCCCCAAGTGAGGGCGGCCAGGAGCAGCCAGAGGACGCCGGGCAGGTTGGCCTCGCCGCTGCCGGAGAGCACCCAGACCCCCAGCAGCGCGACCCCCAGGCCCAGCCAGGCCCGGGCCGTGACCCGCTCGAGGCCCAGCAGCGAGGCCAGGGCCACCGTGACCAAGGGCGAGGCCGTGGTGATCAGCGAGCCGAGCGCCGCGCCCGCCAGGTCGGTGCCGATGAACTGCGCGGTGATGGAGAGGGCGTAGCCCACCAGCCCCATCGCCAGCACCCGTCCCCATAGCTCGCGCGGCAGGCGCCAGCCCCGGCCCAGCAGGCGCAGGTACAACAGCATCGCCACGAAGGCGATCCCCATGCGAACCGCCACCAGGGTGACGGGCGGGACGACCTCGAGCACCACCTTCGACACCACGTACATCCCGCCCCAGATCGCCGACGCCAGCACCCCGGCCAAGAGTCCACGCTGCACTTCGCTCATAAGCTCCCAAGAGTCTATCGCCGGAATTGGGATTGGGGGGGCAAATGTCGGGAGTTCGGACGTGCTACGTTAACCCGGTTATGGCAGACGAGACCGACCCGAAGCCCCAACGCCAGTACGAGGAGAAGCCCACCCGGCGCATGGTGGACCTAGACCCCGCCGGGCTCATCAGCCGCAAGGCCCCCGACCAGGCCAAGCGCCAGTTCCTCAACTACAGTTTTTATAAGCTCGACCCCGCCTTCCGCCGCCTGCCCAAGGAGGAGCTCGAGGCCGCCAAGGCCGAGTTCGCCCAGGTGTGCGAGCGCTGGGCCGAGCGCGGGGAAGGCTTCATCCTGCGCACCTACAGCTTAGTAGGGCTGCGCGCCGACGTGGACTTCATGCTCTGGCGCGCCTCCTTCGACGTGCAAGACTTCCAGGCCATGCAGCGCGAGATCAACCGCACCGCGCTCGCGGGCTACCTCACCCAGCCCTACTCCTTCCTCTCCATGCAGAAGCGCTCGATCTACGTAGACCGCTTCAACCCCGAGGGCGAGGGGGTGCACCTGCGGCCGGGCGAGGGCAGCTACCTCTTCGTCTACCCCTTCGTAAAGACTCGAGCCTGGTACAACCTCTCCCCCCAGGCCCGTCAGGGCATGATGGACGAGCACATCTACGTCTCCGCGCCCTTCACCGGGGTCACGCTCAACACCAGCTACTCCTACGGCATCGACGACCAGGAGTTCGTGGTGGCCTTCGACTCCAACTACCCCCAGGAGTTCGTTGACCTCGTGCAGCGCCTGCGCTTCACCGAGGCCAGCCTCTACACCCTGCGCGACACGCCGATGTTCACCTGTGTGAAGAAGGGCATCCGGGAGGCGCTGGACGACTTAGCCTGAGCACGTGGCGATAGTCGATAGCGGCTGGAGGCAAAACGCAAGACGCTGGTGGGTCGCGGTTTCCGGCGTTTTGCGTTTTGCGTATGACGTACGACCCTAAAAGGACCCAACCATGAACGTACTCCTGATGGCCTACGGAACGCCCTACCGGCGCGGCGAGATCGAAGCCTACTACACCGACATCCGCCGGGGGCGCCCCCCGACGAAGGAATTGCTGGAGGAGCTCGAGGAGCGCTACCGCCTCATCGGGCGCAGCCCGCTCAACGAGATCACCTACGCCCAGGCGGTGCGGCTCGAGGCCGCCCTCAACGCCACGCTGCCGCTCTACCCCGAGCCGCTCGGCGCTTCGCCGGGGGCGCGGGTGCGGGGCCCGGCGCGGGTCTACCACGGCACCAAGCACTGGCACCCCTTCATCAAGGAGGCGGTGCAGGCCATGGCCGAGGACGGGGTGGAGCGGGCGGTGGGGGTGGTGGCCGCGCCGCACTACTCGGCCCGCAGCATCGCGGAGTACCAGGAGAAGGTGGAGCAGGCGCTTGAGGAGCTCGGGCGGCCCTTCGAGGTGCGCTACGTCGAGCACTACTACGACCACCCCGGCTACGTGCAGGCCGTCGCCGCGCGGGTGGGCGAGCAGGTGTGGCGGCTGGTGGACCCCCGGCGGGCCCTCTTCCTCTTCACCGCGCACTCCATCCCCGAGCGGGCCGCGCAGGACGGGCGCTACCAGCAGCAGGTGCGGGCCACCGCCGAGCTGGTGGCCCGGCGGCTGGGCCTGCAGCACTGGGACACCGCCTGGCAGTCGGCGGGGCGCACCCCCGAGCCCTGGATCGGGCCCGACGTCAACGAGCGGCTCGAGCAGGCCGCCGGGCAGGGCTACGAGGAGGTGGTGGTGACGGCGGTGGGCTTCCCCAGCGACCACCTCGAGGTCTACTACGACCTCGACCACGAGGCCCAGGCCACCGCCCAGCGCCTGGGGCTACGCCTGCTGCGCACCCGCAGCCTCAACGCCGACCCCGACTACGTCGAGGTGCTGCGCGACGTGGTGAGCCGGCGGTGGGCGGAGTTCCGATGAGCCGCCTGGTGATCGTGGGGGGCGGGATGGCCGGGCTGGCCGCGGCCTACCACGCCCGCCGCGCCGCCCCCGGCCTGGAGATCGGCCTGCTCGAGGCCGCCGGGCGGCTGGGGGGCAAGGTCAGCACCGTGGCCGAGGAGGGCTTCGTGCTCGAGGGCGGCCCCGACGCGGTGGTGCGCTACAAGCCCTGGGCCCTGGCCCTGATGAAGGAGCTGGGGCTGGAGGGGCAGGTCGTGGGCACCCTCCCCGCCCGCCCCTCGGCCCTGATCCACGACGGGGAGCGGGCGCTGCCCATCCCCGCCGGGCTGCAGATGGTGGTGCCGGGCGACCTGCGGGCCCTCGCCCTCACGCCCCTGCTCTCCCCCTTCGGCAAGGCCCGGGCGGTGCTCGACCTGCTGCTGCCCAAGGGCCCCCCGGGCGACGAGCCCTTCGGGGCCTTCATCCGGCGGCGCCTGGGGCGGCAGGTCTGGGAGCGGCTGGCCGCGCCCCTCTCGGGCGGCATCTACGGCGGCGACCCCTACTCCCTCTCCACCCTGGCGGCCTTCCCCCAGCTCAAGGCCCTCGAGCAGGAGCACGGCAGCCTGGTGCGCGGGGCGCTCAGGCAGCGCGGCCAGCGGGGCAGCCGGGAGGCGGGCCAGCTCTTCGCCTCGCTGGAGGGCGGCCTGGGGCAGTGGGTCCGGGCGCTGGAGCAGGGCCTCGGCGGCGTGACGCTGCGGCTGGGCGCCGCCGCGAGCGCGCTCGAGCGCCGGGGCGAGGGCTGGCGCGTCCACACCCCGGAGGGCTGGCTCGAGGCCGACGCCGTGATCCTGGCGACCCCGGCGGGCGTGAGCGCCCGCCTGCTCGAGCCCCTCCACCCCTCGGCCGCCGAGGCCCTGCGGCAGATCCCCTACGGCGACTCGGCCACGGTCTCGCTGGCCTTCCCCCTCGAAAGCCTGCCCCCGCGGACAGGCCACGGGATGCTGATGGCGGCGGGCCGGGGCTTCGCGGTGCGGGGCTTCACCTGGACCGACCAGAAGTGGAAAGGCCGCGCCCCCGAGGGCTACGGGCTGGTGCGGGCCTACTTCTCGGGGGTGAGGGCCGACGAGGCCGAGCTGGTCCGGCTGGCCCTGGCCGACCTGCAACGGCTGTGGGGCCGGGTGCCCCCGCCCGGGCGCACCTGGGTCTTCCGCTGGCAGGAGGGCCTGCCGCACTACACCCTGGGGCACCAGCAGCGCGTGGCGGCGGCGATGGAGGCCGAGAGCCTGCCCGGGCTCTTCCTCGCCGGGGCCGCCTACTTCGGGGTGGGCCTGCCCGAGGTGGTGCGGATGGGCCAGGAGAAAGCGGCCCGGGCCGTGGAATTCCTGGGGTAGCTATCGACTATCGACGACTTCCGCGAGAAGTCCTTCGGATCAGCCCTGCCAGGCTCGAGGCCGGTACGCACAGCGCGGGTCGGAGCCCAGGTGGTCGCCGGTCTCGGCCCAGGCCCTCGCGCGGCTCCCCCCGCAAAGCTGCTTGTACTCGCAGACCCCGCACTTGCCGCGCAGCAGGCTCTTGTCGCGCAACTCGGTGAACAGCGGGCTGTGCTGGTAGATCTCGCGCAGGGGGCGCTGCCGGATGTTCCCGCCCGGCTCGGCCAGGAAGCCCGAGGGGTAGACCTCGCCGGTGGCCGAGACGAACACGAAGCCGTTGCCGTCGGAGAGGTGGACCCCGCGCCCGTGCCCCACCAGGGCCTGGTCCTCCGCGCCCTCGGCCCGGCGCCGCTGCGTCACCACCCGCCGGAAGTGCGGCCCCTCGGTGGTGCGGATCTTGATGCCCTGGTCGCGGCTGGTCTCGTAGAGCCAGTGCATCACCTGCTCGTACTCCTCGGGCGATAGCTGGCTGAGCACCGCCCCGCGCCCGACGGGGACCAGGAAGAACACCTCCCAGGTGGCGACGCCCTTCTCCACGATGACCCGGGCGATCCCGGGGAGCTCGGCGAGGGTGAGGCGGGTGACGGTGGTGTTGACCTGGGTGGGCAGGCCCACCTCCCGGGCCCACTCGAGCGCCTCCATGGCCCGCTGGAAGGTCCCGGGCACGCCCCTGAAGCCGTCGTGGGCCTCGGGGCTGGCCCCGTCGAGCGAGAGGGCCATCTGGTGGACCCCCAGCTCCTTGAAGCGCCCGACGACCTCCCGGGTCAGCAGCGGGGTGACCGCCGGGGTGATCCCCACGGTGAGCCCCAGCTCCCGTGCCTTCGCCAGCAGCACGAAGAGGTCGGGGCGGCGCAGGGGGTCGCCCCCGGTGGGGAGCAGGATGGGCTTGGGGGTGTAGGTGGCGAGCTCTTCCAGCAGGCGCAGGCCCTCCTCGGTGCTGAGCTCGCCCGGCAGCGGGTCGGGCTCGGCGCAGGCGCGGCAGTGCTTGCAGGCCAGCAGGCAGGCGTGGGTCATCTCCCAGGCCACCAGCAAGGGGTAGCGGTTGAAGTCGGGTCGCACGCCCCCATGTTCGGGAAGTCCCGCCAGACAGATGTCCCCGGCGCTCCTCCCGGCGCTTCACCGGGCCCTCGAGCCCGCCCGTGAGGGGGTACGGGCTCGAGGGGCCGGGGGATGCCGCCCCGGCCTTTGGGGGTGCATCCCCGGGCTTTGGGGATGCGGCAGCAAGCCTTGGGGGTCCATCCCCTGGCCTTGGGGGAGGATCCCCGGGCTTTGGGGATGGTGCCCCACGCTTCGGGGATGCGTCCCCAGACCCGGGGGATGGTGCCCCAGGCTTCGGGGGTGCGGCAGATAGCCTCGGGGGTGCTCCCCCAGGCTTCGGGGATGCACCCCCAGGGCAGAGGTAGGGCGTCGAGGGTCTAGGGCCGAGGCCTGGGCATTTCGCGTAGGACGTACGACCTGCGTCTAATACCCGATTCGGTCCGTTCGTCACCGAACGGTGACGCGGCCCCGCCTTGGCGGGGCGGCCGGCCGAAGTTATCCGCGTAGCGGAGGGCGATACCGCCCCTTGGAAGGGAGACGCTTGCTTCGCCGACCGTCAGGGAGGGGTGGGCTCTAGGGTCCAAAAAGACAGCCTCCAGGGTCCTGGGCTGGATGATTATCTTTTTGAACCCGGTATAACCTATTGCGTCTTGCGCCCGGCGCCCGGCTACCGACCCCCAACCCCCTCACCCCTACCTCCCGCACAACACCCACGTCTTGTCCGCGTCCATCCGGTACGCCACGAAGTAGGGGTCGCCCTTGCCGGTGGAGGGCACCGCCTTGAACTCGCGGCTGCCCTCGGGGATGCTGATGAAGGTCCGGGTTTCGCCGCTGGACACCGCCCCGAGCAACTGGGCGCCGTCCATGTAGACGTAGACGGTCGAGTAGTTGCCGAAGCACTTGTTCTGGACGACCAGGGTGTAGTAGCGCCCGAGCACCCCCGTCCTCGGCACGCAGGCGACCAACAGGCTGAGCAGACCTAGGAGCAACAGGGATCTCTTCATAAGCCGTTCAGACTATAGCAGGCCTCACTCGACCTGGAGGGTCGTTTGGATGCGCAGCAGCGCCTCGACGATGCGGGGGTCGAACTGCCGCCCGGCCTGGGCGGCGATCTCGGCCAGGGCCTCCTCGACGGTCCAGGCCCGCTTGTAGGGGCGCTTGCTGGTGAGGGCGTCGAAGACGTCAACGACCGAGACGATGCGGGCCTCGAGCGGGATCGCCTCCCCGGCCAGGCCGTCGGGGTAGCCGCTGCCGTCCCAGCGCTCGTGGTGCGAGCGGGCGATGCGCTCGGCGACCTGCAGCATCTCGGTGCGGCCCCCGGCCAGCAGCCCCGCCCCGATGACGGTGTGGGTCTTGACGACCTCGAACTCCTCGGGCGTGAGCTTGCCCGGCTTCTTGAGGATCAGGTCGGAGATGCCGATCTTGCCCACGTCGTGCAGCGGGGCGGTGTGGCGGATGACATCGACGGTGTTGAAGTCGAGGCCTAAGGCCTCGGCCAAGCGGGCGGCGTTGGCGGCGACGCGCTTGACGTGCTCGCCGGTCTCGTCGTCGCGGTACTCGGCGGCGCGGGCCAGGCGGTCGAGCACCTCGAGCCGGGCGGCCTCGAGCTCCTGGGTGCGGTCGCGCACGATCTCGGAGAGCAGGGAGTTCTCGCCCTGCAACGCCCGGTGCAGGCGGCGGGTCTCGAGGTGGTTCTTCACCCGCAGCAGCACCTCGAGCGCGTCGAGGGGCTTGGTGAGGAAGTCCTTGGCCCCCAGCGAGAGGGCGCGGTGGCGGGCCTCGGGGGTGGCGTCGGCGGTGAGCACCACCTTGGGCACGAGGTCGTTGCCGCGGTCGAGGCGCTGGAGCTGCTCGAGCACCTCGAAGCCGTCGAGGTGGGGCATGTGCAGGTCGAGGAGGACGAGGTCGGGGTGGTGGCGGAGGTAGAGCCCGGTCACCTCGCGGGGGTCCTGGGTGCTGATGAGGTGCAGGCCCTCGTCCTTGCGCAGCAGGCGCTCGAGGAAGACGACGTTGGCCGGTTCATCGTCGATGAGCAGAATGGTCATGGGTTCAGGCTTCACGCACACCCCCCAACACTTGGCTCAATACGAGGTCGAATCGCTCGAGGTCCAGGGGCTTCGGCAGGAATTCTACCGCGCCCCGGGCCAGGGCGCTGTGCATCTGCTGGGGGGAGGCGTCGGCGCTGAGCACCACCACGGGGATCTCCGCGGTGTGCGCGTCGGCCTTGAGCCGGGCGAGCACCTCCTGACCGGCGAGGTCGGGGAGGTGGAGGTCGAGGAGGATGAGGTCGGGCTTGCGGGAGCGGGCGAGCTCGAGGCCCAGCCGCCCCTGCATCGCCGAGATCAGTTGCAGCCCCGGCCGGTAGGCCAGCAGGCGCTCGAGCAGGCTCAGGTTGGAGAGGTTGTCCTCGATGTACAGCAGGGTCCGGCCCTCGCCGGGGAGGGGGGCCGGGGGCCGGGGCGTGGCCTCGGACGGGAGCTCCTGCCCGGCGGGCTCCGCCTGGGCGAGGGGGAGCTCGAGCCAGAAGGTGCTGCCCACCCCGACCACGCTCTCGACCCCCAGGCTGCCGCCCATGGCCTCCACCAGGCGCTGCGAGAGGGCCAGCCCCAGCCCGGTGCCCTCGATCCCGCTGCCCTCGGCGTCGAGGCGGTCGAAGGGCTGGAACAGGCGCTCGAGCTTCTCCGGCGGGATGCCCGCCCCCGTGTCGCGCACGCTCAGCCGCAGCCGCCCCGCGGGGCGCCGCTGGCACGACAGGCTCACCCGCCCGCCCTCGCGGTTGTACTTGATGGCGTTGGAGAAGAGGTTGAGCAGGACCTGCTTGAGGCGCTGGCGGTCGGCGAGGACGCAGCGCGAGGCGGCCCCGGCCTCGAGGGCGGAGGTGTCGAGGGCGAGCCGGCGGGCGTGGGCGAGGGGGCGCAACAGGTCGAGGCACTCGCGCACCACCTCGTCCATCGCCACGCCCTCGATGGACAGCGTCATCCGCCCGGCCTCGATGCGGGCGATGTCGAGCACCTCGTTGATGAGGTCGAGCAGGTGGCGGCCGGCGCGCAGGATCTGCTCGACGCTCTCGGACTGCTCGCGCGTGAGCTCCTCCATGCGCAGCAGTTGCCCGAAGCCCAGGATGGCGTTCATGGGGGTGCGCAGCTCGTGGCTCATGCGCGAGAGGAACTCGCTCTTGGCCCGGTTGGCCCGCTCGGCCTCCTCCTTGGCGGCCTGCAGGCTGGCGGCGGCCTGCACCTGCGCGGTGATGTCGCGCAGCGCCCACAGCCGCCCCAGCACCTCGCCCCCCGCCTGCTGCGAGCGGCTGAGCAGCTCGAGCACCCGCCCGTCCTTCAGGCGCAGCGTGTCGCGCAGCTCGACGAGGGGGTCGGCGAGCAGGCCGGTGGGCTCGAGGCGGAAGCCGGCCGGTTGCGCGAGGCGGGAGCTGAAGAACTCGTGGCGCCGGAGCAGGCCGCTCTCCAGCGCCTCCTCTCCGATGCCCCACATCTCCAGGAAGCGCCGGTTGTAGACCTTGGCGCGGCCGTCGAGGTCGGTGACGATCAGGCCCTCCTCCACCGACTCCAGGGTCGTGCGCAGCAGGGCCATGGCCTCCTCGCGGGCCCGCTCGGCCTCCTTGCGCTCGGAGAGGTCGAGCACGGTCACGATGAAGCGCTCCTGCCCCGCGATCTCCGCGCGCGCGAGCGCCAGCAGCACCGGCACCCGGCGGCCGTCCTTGTGGAGGTACTCCTTCTCGTAGATGACCGAGGCCTTGCCCCTGCGCGCCTCGGCGATGCCGCGCTCGTCGGCGGGGAGCCACTCGGGGGG
Source organism: Calidithermus terrae (assembly GCF_003574345.1). Lineage (NCBI taxonomy): Bacteria > Thermotogati > Deinococcota > Deinococci > Thermales > Thermaceae > Calidithermus > Calidithermus terrae. Next base: position 8,106 of record NZ_QXDL01000007.1, on the reverse strand, counting down.
GGTGATCTCGGTCCAGCGGATGCGGCCTTGCTCGAACTCCTCGCGGGTGTAGCCGAGCATGTCGAGGTAGGCCTGGTTGGCGTAGCTCAGCCCGCCCTCGGCGTCGCTCATCACCACCCCCGCCACGTTGGCCTCGGCCAGCAGGCGGAAGCGGGTCTCGCTGTCGCGCAGCGCGGCCTCGATGTGCTTGCGGTGGGTGACGTCGGTGGAGATGCCGCACAGCCCGTAGATCTCGCCGGAGGCGGTGCGCAGAGGGAACTTGATGGAGGCGAAGATGCGGTGGGGGTCGGCCTCTTCGAACTCGACGGGCTGGCCGAGGTGCATGACCTCGTGGTCGTGGGCCCGGAAGGCGCGGGCCATCTCGCGCGGGAAGAGCTCGAAGTCGGTCTTGCCCACGATCTCGTGGCGCGGGCGCCCGTCGATGAGCTCGTAGGCGCGGTTGACCATCAGGTAGCGCCCCTGGGCGTCCTTGATGAAGATCATGGCCGGGGCGTACTCGAGGATGTCCTGCAGCAGGGCCCGCTCGCGCCGCAGGGCCTCCTCGGCCCTCTTGCGGTCGTCGATGTCGATGCTCACCCCCACCAGCCGGTTGCGGATGACCTGGGCGCGCACCGAGCGCCAGCCCGGCTGCCCGGCGAAGTCGAGCACGCGGTACTCGAGGTCGGTGGGTTCCTTGGTGGCGAGCGCGCGGTTCCAGGCGGCCATCACCTTGTCGCGGTCGTCGGGGTGGGCGCGCTCGAGGATGTCCATGAGGCTCGAGGGGCGCTCGTCGGCGATGGTGCCCCGGCGGAAGAGCAGGTCGGCGTGGGCCTCGAGCCTGTCCTGCTGATCGGGGACCTCGACCTCGAACAGCGAGAGCTTCCCGGCGCGCAGGGCCACTGCGAGCCGCTCCTGCTCGGAGCGGATGAGCTCCTTGGCCTGGCGCAGGGCTTCGGCGAGCTGGCCCAGCTCGTCGCGGCTGGGCTGGTGGGGCAGGAGTTCCTGGTCGCGGGCGATGCGCAGGGCGTTCTGCCGCAGCACCCGCACCCGCTGCACGATGCCCCGGCTCAGGAGCTGCGCCGCCCATACCCCCGAGAGCAGCCCCAGCAGCAGCGAGGCCACCAGCACCATGCGGCTGGTCTGGTGCTCGCGCTCGGCCCGGTCCCGGCTGCGCGCGATCTCCTGCTCCTTGAGCTGGCGGTAAGCGGCGATCTCGCCGCGCAGGGCCTCGAGCAAGTCCCGCTGGCGCCGGGTGAGGGCGGCGAGCCGCTGCCGCACCCCCGGCGCGTCGGGGCGCAGCTCGCGGGTGTAGGGGCCCACGAGCTCGTGCAGCCGGGCGCTCTGCGCCTCCAGGCGGGCGATGTTCGCCCGGCCGGCCGGCTCACCCTGCAGCGCGGCCAAGCGCCGCAGGTGCCGCTGGGCCTGATCCCACGCCTCGGCGTAGCGCTCGAGGAAGGAAGGGTCCTGGCTGAGCCAGTAGCCGCGCAGCATGGCGGCGGTCTGCTCGAGGCCCAGCTGGAAGCCGTCGAGGGCGCGGTTGACCTCGTAGGCCTGGTTCACCAGGTGCAGGGTGCGCTCCTCGGCCTGCTGGGTGGCGAAGGAGGCCAGCACGCTCAGGCACAGCATCACCACCGGCAGGATGACCACCAGGGCGGCCTTCCCGCTCAACGGCAAGTTCAGCCAGAGGTGATTTGCGTAGTGATGCCGCCCGCTTGCCGTACCCACCGTCACCCTTCCCTTGCACTATACAAGCGCTCCCCGGCCCGGCCGGTTCACATTGGTCACGGGGGAAGCGCGGCCACGGCCGGCCCCGGCCCGCACGTGGGTCACGGGGATTTACCCCGTGAGCGCGCCCCGGGCCCGTACACTACAGGCATGCTCTACGGCCGTGAGAAGCTCCAGCAGCTCGAGGCTGCCGCCCTCGCCCCCTACGCCTGCACCGCGGCGAACAGCCGGGGGCGCGAGTTCGCCGAGGGGGAGTCGGCCTTCCGCACCCCCTTCCAGAAGGACCGCGACCGGGTGATCCACACCACCGCCTTCCGCAGGCTGGAGTACAAGACCCAGGTCTTCGTCAACTACGAGGGCGACTACTACCGCACCCGCCTCACCCACACCCTCGAGGTCGCCCAGGTCGCGCGCTCCATCGCCCGGGCCCTGGGGCTCAACGAGGACCTCGCCGAGACCATCGCCCTCGCCCACGACCTCGGGCACCCGCCCTTCGGCCACGCGGGCGAGCGGGTGCTCAACGAGCTCATGGCCGGCCACGGCGGCTTCGACCACAACCGGCAGTCGTTGCGCATCGTGACCCACCTCGAGGAGCGCTACCCCGGCTTCCGCGGGCTCAACCTCACCTGGGAGACCCGCGAGGGGATCATGAAGCACGAGACCCTCTACGACACCCCCGACGACGGCCTCGAGGTCGAGCGGCGGCCGAGCCTGGAGGCCCAGATCGTCAACCTGGCCGACGAGATCGCCTACAACGCCCACGACCTCGACGACGGGCTGCGCTCGGGGCTGCTGCGCCCGGGGCAGCTCGGGGAGGTCCGCCTGCTGGCCGAGCTCGCCGCAGAGCTGGACTTCGCCCTCGACGCCCTGAGCGAGTTCCAGCGCCGCACCTTCATCCGCGAGCTGCTGGGCCTGATCATCACCGACTGCGTGAAGGCCACCCACGAGGCGCTGGAGAAGCACGGCGTCGCCAGCCTCGAGGCCGTGCGGGCCCACCCCTCGCTGCTGGCGTGCTACTCCGACCACCTCAAGCCCCGCCTCGTCGAGCTGCGCCGTTTCCTCTTCGCCAACCTCTACCGCCACTACTACGTCGTGCGGCAGGTGAGCAAGTCGAAGCTGGTGCTCGAGCGGCTCTTCGAGACCTACACCCGCCAGCCCGACATGCTGCCGCCGGGGGTCCAGCGGGCCATCGAGAGCCAGGGCCTCTACCGCGCGGTGTGCGACTACCTCGCCGGCATGACCGACCGCTACGCCCTCGACGAGTACGCCAAGCTCTTCGACCCCTACGGCCGCTGAGGGGGCAATTGGCACCTCGGCGGGTGCCCCGGCCCCGCCGACCTGATAGGCTGGGCGCGATGATGGAAGAGCTGTTGCGGCAGGGCCGCTACGACGAAGCCAAGCAGCAGAGCCTCCTGACGCCCGCGGGCGACCAGGCCGGGTTGGCCGCGCTGCTGGAGCTGCGGGCCTGGCTGCGGGACAAGCGCTACGAGATGGCCCGCGCCGGCCTCGAGAAAGACGCCAAGTTCCTCACCCCCTACCTCAACCTGGGCGCCGCCCGCGAGGCGATCAAGGCCTTCGAGGCCGAGGACCCGGCCGCCCTCGAGCCCTTCCTCGACGACCCCCACCTGGGAGCCGAGGCCAACTGCGTGCTGGGCGTGATCCGGGTGCGCGAGGGCGACCGCGAGGGGGCCCGCCTGGCCTTCGACCGCTCCTTGCGGCTCGACCCCGGCCACTACCGCGCCATCACCAACCTGGGCAACCTCGAGCTCGAGGCCGGCCGCACCGCCGAGGCGGTGGTGATGTACGAGAAGGCGCTGCAGTCGAACCCCGACTACCCCCACGCCCACCACAACCTGGCCGCCGCCTACCGCAAGCTGGGCCAGATCGGCAAATCGGTGCACCACCTCAAGCGCGAACAGCGGCTGCTCTACCGCAGCCCCGCCCGCCGCCTCGGCGACGCGGGCCTCCCGCGCCCCGGCCGCACCCTGCCGGGCAACCTCGACAGCCGGTGGCTGGTGTTGGTCGTGGTGGTGGCGGTGGTGTATTTGTTGTTGAGGAATTAGTCGATGGTCGATAGCCGATAGCCGATAGCCAAACGCTAAACGCCGGACGCTGAGCGCGGGTCGTACGTCCTACGTCGTACGCAAAAAGCCAAACGCAAGACGCTATGTTCCCCCCTTAGCAAGGGGGGCTGGGGGGATACCCCACACGCCATGAGCTGCTAGCCTCCCGCTGACGGCTGACCGCTTCCCGCCCCTCAAATCGCCGGCCACACCAGCACTTCCATCCCCACGCGCAGGTTGTAGAACATCAGGCCCTCGGGGGAGACGAGGAGCTGGGCGCCCAGGCCGCTGGCGGGCTCGACGGGGACGCGGAGGGTGCGGCCCTCGACGCTGACCTCGACGGCGTCGAAGGCGCCGAACTGGCGCTTCCAGGCCTTGTGGAGCATGGCGTCGATGCGGCTGATGCCCTCTTGCAGCAGCATCTCCACCCGCATCCGCACGGTGTGGGGGGTGCGGTGGATCACCCGCACCAGGCCCAGCCGGGCGAGGTGGCCCACCAGCGAGACGATGGCCTCGAAGGTCATGCCGGTCTGGCCCATGAGGTCAATGACCGAGACGGGCTTGCCCAGCAGCATGATCAGCCTGTGCTCGTCGGGCGAGAGCGTGAGGCTGTGGGTGCGCTGGCTGTCGGCGACCACCAGCTGGTCGAAGGGGCCGATCTCGACGCGGCTGTCGAGGTAGCGCAGGGCCTGCAGGAGGTAGTTGTCGAGGGTGCCCGCCAGGGTCTCCTTGGTGGCGACCTCCCCCTTGAAGAAGCGGAATTGCCCTTCCCTGAGCGCGAGGATCTGGTAGAGCCCGTCGGGGCCGCTGCGCCCGCGGTACTCGGCATGGATGGGGTTGCCCTCGTCGATGAAGACCTTGCCCCCCGGCACCTGGAAGACCCCGGTCTGCCGGGCCTGGGCGAGCATTTGCAGCAAGTCGATGGGCCCTAAGAGGCTGAAGTCTCCGTCCATACCCGAGGCTTTAGGGTAGCCCAGGCCGGGCGGGGAAGGCCTGGAATCCGAACGGTTACGCCAGTTACCTAAAGCCAAGCTCAAGGAGGGTGCGCTCGAGCGCCGGGAGGTAGGCCTGGCCGAAGAAATGCACGTGCGCGAGCAGGTAGTAAAGCTGGTAACGGGGGATGGCCCCCTCGACCTCGGCGGGGACGGGGTAGAGGGCGCGGTAGTAGCGCCAGAATTCGGGCGGGAAGCCGCCGAACAGCCGCATCATCGCCAGGTCCACCGCCCGCTCGCCCCACCACGCCGAGGGGTCGAGCAGCACGGGGCCGCTCGAGAAGTGCACGTTGCCGTGCCACAGGTCCCCGTGCAGCAGGGCGGGGCCTTCGGCGGGCAGGGGGTCTTGCAACGAGCGCTCGACCTTGGGCCCGAGCTCCCCCAGCCGGCCCCAGGCGGCCTCGAGCAGCGGCCGCACGCGGTACTCGGTCCAGAACAGGCTCCAGTCCTCGAGGGTGCCCTCCGGCAGCCGGAAGCTGCCCAAAAACACCGGGGTGTCCCAGCCGTAGGCCGGCGGGCGCAGCCTGTGCAGCGCGGCGAGGGTGCGGGCGAAGGTCTCCCAGTCGGGCGCGGTGGGGGGCAGGTACTCCAGCACCAGCCCCTCCTCCCCCGCCCACACGATCCCGGGCACCCGCGCCCCGGCCTGCATCAGGGCGTAGAGGCCGCGGGCCTCGGCCTCGAACATGCCGGGCGGCGGGTCGCGGCGCAGTTTGAGCACGTAGGGCCCGGCCCGCCACACCTCGCTCACGTCGCCCCCGGCGAGGCGCTCGAGGCCCTGAGCACTCAGCCCGGCCCGGCGCAGGATTTGGAGAGGGTCAGGACGCACGAGCAATAAAATACCGCCGGCGGGCGGCCCGTCGCCGTACCCCGGCCCCTTCATACCGGGTTCAAAACCGAACCAAAGACCCCCAGAGGCTATCTTTTCGGACCGCAGAGCGCTCCCTCCGCCACGCGGATAACTCCGGCCCTGGCAGCCCGCCGCCGTCCGGCGCCGGACCGACCGAATCGGGTATCAGAAGGGGATGTCCAGCTCTTCCTGCTTGGGGGCTTTGGGCTTGGGCAGCTTGCCCTCGAGCACCCGCTTGATCTTGAGCAGGTCGGCGACGAGGTTGGCGCGGGCGGCCGGGTAGGTCTCGGGGGCGTGCTCCTGCAGGTGGGTGAGGTAGTTCGGCTGCACCACCCCCATCACGAAGGGCTTGGGGTCGAGGCGGTGGCCGGTGAGCTTGAGGTAGGGGGAGTCCTCGGGCAGCTCGAGCCACTGCCCCCCCTGCAGCGTGATCTTGAAGTCCTTGCCCAGGAAGTGCTGGGCGGTGGGGCCCCCCATGCAGACGATGGCCTTGGGCCTGATGAGCTCGAGCTCGGGCTTGAGCCAGGCCGGCACCCACTCCTTGATCTCCTTGGCGCTGGGGGTGCGGTTGACCCGCAGGCCGTTCTCCTCCCGCCAGGTCCAGCACTTGACCAGGTTGGTGATGTAGAGCTCCTCGCGCTTGACCCCGGCCTCGGCCAGCAGTTCGTCGAGCAGTTCCCCGGCGGGGCCGCTGTAGGGCCGGCCGGTCTGGGCGTCGGTGCCGGAGGGGCTGTGCCCGATGAGCACCACCGGGCTGTTCGGGTTGCCCTCCCCCGGCACGGGCGGGTAGTCGCCGTCGCACCGCACGCCCTCCCGCAGGCGCTGGTTGAGTTGCTCGAGTGAGTCCATAGCCATGAACCCCCTTTCTCTTGTGGATTGTGCTCTAAAGTCCTGTTTACCTGCTGAGCCTATACTGCTCGAGGGGTTCCCTATGATACGAAGCATCCATTGGCTCCATTGCCTTCTCCTCATTGCCCTCGGCAGCCTGGCCCTGGGCCAGCGCATCGACCCGCAGCGCATCATCGTCAACCCCGTCCCCACCGACCTCCAGGTGCGGGTGTGGGTGGACAAGGACCCCAGCAAGAGCGGTGCGCCGGTCTACCAGGTGGGCGAGAACATCCGCGTCTCGGTGCAGACCAACCAGGACGCCTACGTCTACCTCTTCGGGGTGTTGCCCAGCGGCGACATCGACCTCATCCTGCCCAACCCCTACGACCAGGACAACTTCATCCGGGCCAACGAGGTCGCCACCTTCCCGCCCGTGGGGGCCCGCTACACCTTCGACGTCACCCCGCCCTTCGGGGAGAGCGTGGTCCTGGCCGTCGCCAGCCGCACCCCGCTCGACCTTTCCCGCGTCTACGACATCGCCAACAACCGCGCCCTGGTCAACGGGCGCCAGGAGCTCGGCCAGGCCATGGCCATCGTGGTCGAGCCGCTGCCCGACCAGGACTGGGTCAGCGACGTGGCCTTCTACTACGTCGGCCAGTACACCCCGCCGCCCCCTCCCACCGGCACCCTGGTGATCGACTCCAACCCCGCCGGGGCCACCGTCTACATCAACGGCCAGCGCGCGGGCACCACCCCCGCCACCCTCACCCTCGACAGCGGCCAGTACAGCGTGCAGCTCACCTACCCCGGCTACGAGCCCTACCGCACCACCCTCTCGGTGGAGGGCGGGACCTCGACCCGCATCAGCGCCAACCTGCGGCGCATCAACCTCAGCGGCACCCTCGCCGTCACTTCCAACCCGCCCGGGGCGCAGGTCTTCGTCAACGGCCAGTTGGTGGGCAACACCCCGGTCAACCTCAGCCTCAACCCGGGCAGCTACACCCTCGAGCTGCGCCGCCAGGGCTACCAGACCTACCGCACCACCGTCGCCATCGCCCCCGGCGCCAACAGCCGCGTCAACGTCAACCTGAGCCCGGCCGTCAGCCAGGGCGTGCTCACCGTCACCTCCAACCCCTCCAACGCCGACGTCTACGTCAACGGCCGGCTGGTAGGCCGCACGCCCTACAGCGCCCGCCTCAACAGCGGCACCTACACCGTGGAGGTCCGGCGCGCGGGCTACCAGGACTACCGCACCACCGTCACGGTCCAGGCGGGCCGCACCACCACCGTCAACGCCACCCTCGCCCTGCCCGCCCCGCCCACCGGGAGCACCGGGGTGCTCAGCGTCGTGACCGACGTCCCCGGCGCCGACGTGTACATCGACGGGCGCCTGGCGGGCCGCACCCCCATCAACCTGCAGCTAAGGCCCGGCCGCTACACCCTCGAGGTGCGCTCCGGTGGCCGGGTCGTCTACCGCCAGGCCGTGCAGGTGCGGCCCAACCGGACCACCACCGTCCGCATCGAGACGCGCTGAGCAGAGGCTCGAGACCGGCCGAGGCCCGGAATTGCTCCGGGCCTCGTTCACCGCGCTGGCTTAAGCGTTTAGATGGGCGGTTAGCGGTCAGCTGTCAGCCATCAGCCGTCAGCGAAAGGCCCGTGGGAACCCCTCCCC
>NZ_QXDL01000069.1:0-18499 GCF_003574345.1 Calidithermus terrae | reverse complement strand
CGTTTTACCCGCCGTGCGTCGCCCAGCTCGGCCTCCGCGAAATGCAGGCTGGCCCATTGAACCGGATCCTCGGGATGCAGTTCCATCGTCTCGAACCATACAGGGTTGAGATGTGGGTAATGACAAGGGCTTTAGCCGTGGGGTGGTTTACGCTCTGTAGTTCGGCATCCCAGTCTCTTGGGCGAGTTTCCACGGTGGCAGAGAGCACCACGGCGGGCCGGCTCGAGCTTCCCATAGCCGACCCACCACGGAGCCTTACCGCAACGTCACCAGCACCCGGATCAGGCCCGTTCCCTCCCTCAGGGGCTCGAGGGCCTTGCCGATGAGGATGCCGCCGGGATAGACCGCGACGCCGCTCACCCGCACCGGGGAGGCTTTCATGGCGTGGCCGGGGGTGCTCGAGGTCGTGAGCATGTCGCCGACCTCGATGGGGCCGTTCTCGGCGCTGGCCTTGGTGGGCACGATGCCCACGATGGCTACCGGCACGTCGCTGGCGTCCACGCGGGTGATGCCGTCTCCTTTCTCCGCGCCCAGGATGCCCGGCCGGGTGGAGTACACCCCGGCCACGCGGGGGTCGTTAGGGCGGCTGGAGCGCTCGACCCGGCCTGGGGTCTGCGTGCTCAGTACCAGCACGTCTCCGGGGCTGAAATCGGCCTTGTCGCCCAGGGCGGGCAGCGCTTCGGCGAAGTCCGAGCCGGCCACGAAGGTGCCGTCCTTATTGATGTGGCACTTCCGCGCTTGCCCCTGGGCCTCGCACTCGAGGAAGTTCCCGCTCGAGTCCTTGTGCTTGATCAGCTTCAAGACCGCGTTGGCATTGGCCGCGCTGTCGGTGCGTAAGAGCGCGGCTTCGCCGGCGGCGGTGAAGTTGTAGGCCTCCAGCCCGGCCAAGGTCGCGGGGACGCTGGTGACCCCCCGCAACACCTGGACGTTGCCCGTGCCCACCGAGAAGACCAGGTCGCGGTTGTTGACCGTCTCCAGTACGGTTTGCGTGCCCCCGACCGGCTTGACGTCGAGAAAGGCGTTCGAGCCGGACAGCAGCCGCAGGGCCGGGCTCCCCTCGCTCACCGCGACGGTGGCTTTGGCGCCGGGGCTGGCCGTGCCGATGCCCACGTTGCCCCCCGTGTCCACCCGCAGCCGTTCCACGTTGTTCGTCCTGAACACCAGGGGCTGGTTATCGGCGGTGCCCAGGAAATTGCTGGCGGGGTTGGTCCCTGCGTTGCCCGTGAGCTTCCAACCCGCGTCCCCGCCGCCGCTCACCGCCTCGCAGGTCACGCTGCCATCGGCGTTGACGGCCCGGATCGCCGAACCTGCCGCGCAGGTGCCGTTCACGCGGGTTTGCTTGCCGCTCTCCAGCGCGTCCGCCGCGGTCTTCAGGGCGCCGAAGTTGGCGTTGACCTCGCTGGCCTTGATGGGCGTTCCCGGGGCGAAGGTGTGGGGAAGGCTCACCGCCACCACGTAAAGCCCCGAGGCGGCCAGGGCTGCTCCGAGCACGAAGTGTTTCAGGTTTCCACCGCGCATAATCCCCCCTCACTCCTACTGCCAGTTGGCGCCATCCCAGTTCGACTGGTCCCAAACCCCGCCCTGCCCGCCCGGCTGGGGGCCACTACAGGCCACCGGGAGGAGGGCCAGCAGCAGGGCGAGCCCGAGGCCGGCCACGGCTTTCACGAGTCTTCGCATGGCTATTCCCCCGCCTCCTACCCTGCCACCCTGCCCTCAACAAGCGCTCAACGCGGCTAGACTTGGGGTATGTCGTCCAATGGGCAGGGTTGGGCCTGGGCCATCCCCAGGCCGCGCCTGATCAGGGCCATCGACCAGGCTCAGGGCCCGCTGGTGCTGCTGCGGGCAGCCGCCGGCTACGGCAAAACCGTGCTGGCCGCGCAGTGGGCAGCGCAGCGTTCCGGCGTGCGCTGGCTCGAGCCAGGGGACGTTCTACCCGGCGGGTCGGGGGACGTGGTGTTCGAGAACTACCGGCCTGGCGACGCCGGGTTGGACCGGGCCCTCATCGCCTTGCTCGAGGCCCTCGAGCCGGGGGCCCGCCTGCTCCTGCTCGCGCGGGCCGAGCCAAGCCTGCCCATCCCCCGCTGGCTGGCGGAGGGCCGGGCCACCCTCCTGGAGGCCGAGGACCTGGCCTTCGACCCGGACGAGGCCGCGGCCCTCCTGGGCCGCCATGCCGGGGAGCACCTGGAGCAGGTCATGCAGCGCAGCGAGGGCTGGCCCCTGGCGCTGCGGTTGATGGCGCAGGCCCTCGAGCGGGGCGGGACGGCGGATCAGATCGCGGGCCGCTTGCCCCCCCTCTCGGGCTACCTCGAGGCCGAGGTCTGGCCGGCGCTCACGCCCGCCCAGCGCCGCTTCCTGCTTCGGACGGCGGTGCTGGAGGAGCTTTTCCCCCAGGAGTGCGACGCCGTGCTGGGCCGCAGCGGCTCGGCCCGCGGCCTGCGGGCGATGCAGGCGGCGGGAGTGCCGCTCTGCCCGCCCGCCAGGGTGGGCCAGGGCTACCGCTACCCGGCGCTCTTCCGCGACTTCCTGCTCTCCAAGCTGGACGAGACCCCCAAAGAGCGCCGGGAGCTCGAGGCCCGCGCCGCCCGGGTGCTGCTGCAGGCCTTCCAGCCCTTCCGGGCCGCGCCGCACGCCCTGGAGGCCCAGGACTGGGAGCTGGCCCTCGCCTGCTTGTCCCAGGCCGCCGACAGGGTTTACCGCGAAGGCCAGGCCGCCACGCTGGAAACCTGCCTCCAGCGCTTCCCCGAGGACTACCGCGAGCGCCCGGAGTTCCTTCGCATCGAGGCCTACATCGCCTGGGGCTCCGGCAACTACGCCATCGCCCTCTCCAAGGCCACCCGCGCCGCCCAGGCCGGCGATCCCGACCTGCGGGCCCTGGCCCTGGTGGTGGTGGCGGGGGTGCACCAGGCTCAGGGCCGCTGGAGCGAGGAGGTAGCCACCCTCGAGGCCGCCCTCGCCGCCCAGCCCCGCCAGCCCCTCACCCTGGGCATCGTGCGCCACCTGCTGGGCGCGGCCTACCTGCGGCTGGGACGGCTGGAGGAGGCCGAGGCCACGCTGAACCAGGCCCTGGAGGGCTTCAAGCCGCACCAGCCCGGCTACGCCAGCGTGCTGGGGCAGCTAGCCCTGCTGCACCTGTCTCGAGGTCGCCCCCGGTCGGCCGCCGAGGGGCTGGAGCAGGCCGCTTTGATGCAGCGGCGGCTGGGCAACCTGCGGGGGGAGGCGGTGGTGCTGTACAACCTGGCTATTGCCCTGAACCAGGCCGGGATGCACCGCCGCGCCCAGGGGGCCCTCGCCCAGGCCCGCCGGCTGGCCGAGCGCGTGGGCCTGACCCACCTCCTGGCCCTCATCGCCCGGGAGAGCGCCGATACCCTCCGCGACGTCGGCGAGGGGTCGGTGGAGCACTACCGCCAGGCCCTGGCCGCGCTGGAGGCCCTCCAGGCTTCCGCCGGCCTGCTCCACGCCTATCACGGCCTTGCCGTGCTGCACCGCCGCCGGGGGGAAATGGCTGCTGCCCGGCGGGCCGCCGAACAGTCCCTCCGCTTCGCCGCCTCGGGCGACCCGGCCTTCGTGGGGCTGGTGCGGGTTCACCGGGCGATGCTGGAAGGCGACGCCCAGGCCCTGGACCCGGCGCTGGCCGGGGTCCTGAAGGGGCCCAACCTCTACTACCAGGCCCAGGCCCTGCTCTACGCGGCCTCCAGGGGCCAGGACCCCGCGCTGAGGCAGAAGGCTTTGGAACTCATCGAGGACCAGGGCTTCGACCACCTGCTGCGGGAAGAGGAAGACCTGCTGGCGGTCCGGCTGGGGGCCGAGGCCTCTTCCCTCAGCGCCTCGACGCTGGCGGCGGGGTTGGAGTTGCGCATGCTGGGGGGCCTCGAGCTCAGGGCTCCGGGGGGCCAGCCGTCCGGCCTGAGGCCGCTGGCGCTGAGGCTCCTGGCTTACCTGGCCCTGCGCCGGGGGGCCACCGTGAGCCCCGAGCAGATCGCGCAGGCCCTGTGGCCGGACTCGAGCGAGGACATGCGCCCGACGCTGCAAACCCTCGTCTGGCAACTGCGCCGGGCCCTGGGCTCGGGCATAGTCCTCACCTACGGCGGGGGCTACTGCTTCGACCCCCCCTACCCGGTCTGGACCGACGTGGAGGCCTTCAGCGAGAGGCTGCGCCAGGGTCGCCTGGCCGAGGCCGTCGCCCTGTACCAGGGCGAGCTCCTGCCCGGGGTGGACTGGGCCCAGCTCGAGCGCCAGCACCTGGAGAACCGCTACCTGCAAGCCCTGGAGGACTTGGCCGAGCAGGAAGCCGGGCGGGGGAGCCTCGAGGCCGCCATCGCCCTCTTGGAGCGGGTGATCGAGCGCGATCCCCTGGCCGAAGAGGCCTACCGGCGGCTCATCTGCTGGCACCAGCAGGCGGGCCACCCGGACGCAGCCCGGCGGGTGCGGCAGGAGTTCAGCAGGGTGCTCGAGGCGGAGTTCGAGCCGGGGAAGCACTCATGATGGCTAACGAGGTCGATGGTCGATCGCTTCCTGATAGGGAATTCCATGAAGCCGGGCTGCGGACGCAACGGCTCGAGAGGGCTGGAATTTTCAGGACAGGACGTGTTCGCCGGTGGGTCGTGCCCTAGGTGCTGACGTTTGCTGGTTTTTTCGCATCGCAGAGGAGCCCTTTCTGGGTCCACTGCGGACGACTTATCGGGAATCTAGAACCCTGAGCTGCAATGTATTTTCCCGGTAACTCGGTCGCAGTGGCGCCTGTTAATTGAGTACCACAGGGTATCTACGGCAAGCAAGCAACTTTGCACAACGACCAGCTACCTGTAAGCTTCGCCCCTATGGTTTTGTTGCCCCAGGATGGAAAATCTACGCCTTCATCCCGACGCCCTCATACACCGTCACCCCCGCCAGGGCGCACGCCGAGAGGTAAAAAAGAAATCTCGCCCGGCTCCTCTGCGAAAGGTGGGCGAGATTCTGGGCAAGGAGAACTCCTAGTGCCCACAGACAGGGTAGCACACCGCCTCGTCATGAGGCAGCGGCACACGTTCTGCCGTGCCGTCGCCGGTGGGGAAAGTTTCCGCGCCGTGGCCCGGAAGTACGGGGTCTCCGAAAAGACCGTGCGCAAGTGGTATCGGCGCTGGGTGGGCGGGCGGCGTTCGTTCCACGCCCTCATGAACAGCCGCCCCGGGCCCCGCACCACCCGGGCCCGGGCCGACGTGGAGGCCCTGGTGGCGGAGCTGTTCCCCAGGTTCAAGGGGGTGCGGCTGCGGCGCGAGATGGCCAAGCGGGGGGTCCACGCCCCGATCTCCACCATCTACCGCGCCATCCACCGCCTAAAGCTGGCCAAGCCCCGCAAGCGCAAGCCGCGGCTCGAGCCACGCAAGATGGAGCTCCCCTTCGGCTACATCCAGTGCGACACACTCTACCTGTCCGGGCTGGCCGGCCCGGTGCAGTACACCGCCATCGAAGCCCATACCCGGCTGCGCTTCATCCGGGTCTACAATGGCATGAGCATCTTCAACAGCCTCGACTTCCTGAGCCGGTGTTTCCGGTTCTTCCCCTTCACCACGCTGATATGGTCCACCGACGGGGGCTCGGAGTTCTCCAGCGCTGCGACCCCTTGGGTTTTCAACAAGAGCCTGTTCACCCAGGCCCTCGAGTATGGCGGCAAGGAACACAGGATATTCGTTGGCAAGCCGCACTTGAATGGCCGGGTGGAGCGCTCCCACCGCGCCGACCGGGAGGAGTTCTACGAGATCCTTCAGGAGCGCTTCCGCTCCGAACAGCAGGGCGACCGCTGGACGGAAGAGGCCGTTAGGCAGGTGCCCGAGCGCTGCCGCTACTGGAACGAGGAGCGCGAGCACCAGGCGCTGGGCTGGCGCACCCCCAAGCAGGCCCTCGAGGAGATCCTGGGCCGGCCGGTGGAGCTCGACTACTCGCTGTGCCTGTAGCGCCGCACCAGGCGGGCCACGGTGGCCGCGTCCACCCCGAACAGCCGGGCCACCTCGGCCCGGGACCTCCCGGCGGCCACCATCTCCAGCGCCGCCCGCTGCTGCGGCTCGGACAGCTTGGGGCGGCGCCCCAGCCGGCGGCCCTGGGCCCGGGCCTGCTCCAGGCCCAGCAGGGTGTTCTCGCGCATGTAGTTCAGCCGGTACTCGTTGAGCACCCCCATGAACTGCACGAACATCCGCCCCACCGCGTTGGAGGTGTCGATGTGCTCGTTCAGGCTGCGCAGGGTGCAGCCCCTGGCCTCGAGGAGCTGCACCGCCCGCTCCAGGTGCTCCACCGGGCCCACCAGGCGGTCGAGGCGCCAGACGGTGAGGGTATCGCCCGGCTGGAGGCGCCCGAGCAGGCCCTGCAGCAGCGGGCGCTCCCACAGCCGGCTCGAGGCGTGCTCGGTGACGACCTCATGGCAGCCGGCGGCCTCGAGGGCGGCCACCTGGGCGGAGGGGTCCTGGTCCTTGGTGCTCACCCGCGCGTAGCCGTAGGTCATGGCCCCATTATGCGGGGGGTTTTCGCAACGCCGGAAGCCCGTGCCCGACGCCCGGCCTTGCGGAATGCACAAAGTACCGTTTCCGCAAGGCCCGGGCGCCCGGCTTCGGGGCCGGTGTCGGCCCTTCTACGCGAATAACAGAACCCCTCACCTTCTCGATCGCGGGACGGGCTCAGACCCCTCTCGCGCGCCCTCGCGTCCTGCACGGGTTTCGTGACCCTTGAGCCCGCCGCGGCGGGCGGCGGGGCTGCGCGGGCCCCCGGGGTGCCGGTGCCGGCACCCCGAGCTGGGCGTGTACGGGAATAACAGAACGCGGGGGCTTGCAAAAGGGGGGGGTGCAAAACTCACAAGACTTGATGGTTATGTGTACTTCACCGAGACCACCCCCGGAAGCCCCTGCCTTCAGGCATGGGGAGGAAGGGGGTGGCGCTCGAAGAGCGCTGGATGCCCGACAAGCCGTGATGATGTAAACTGCCCTCATGGTTGCTGAGGCTATAGGGCACTCCCTTGGGAGCAACGGCTTTTTGCCTGCGACGCAACCTATTTCGCAGCGGGGTCAAACCCGCTGGGGCGATGTAAACCGCCCGTACCTGGGGGAAGCGAGCCGTGTGAGTCTGCATGGTTCTGTCCCCGGAAGCCCCCGGCTTTAGCCGTGGGGTGGTTTACGTCCTCCATTGCCCAGGCTGCTACCGTCGGTGAGTGGCAAACAGCGGACATCTGGCGAGTTAAGCCAAAGCTGCCTTGATCGCAGCCTGTTAGAACGCCCCACCCCCCGGTTTCGGCCGGGGGGTGTGCAGTGGGGCAGCGCGGGCAGACCACCCGGCGCGGCCCAATCCTACGCCAGCTCGGGGTACCCGGCGGCCCAGGTTAAGATGCGGTCGCAGTAACCGCTGAGGATGTCCTGGCGCCACTGGCCCGACTCCATAGCCGCCTTGAGGGCCCCGGGGCCTTCCTTGTAGCCGTACAGCCACCCCCGCCAGCCGATCCCGGGGAAACGTTGCCGCAGCATGGCCAGGTACTTCGCGCCCGCCAGCACGGCGTAGTAGATGCCCTGGTCGTACCTCAGCTCGAGCAGCTTGTTGGCCCGCAGGCCCACGTCGCAGAAGGCCGCGGGCTTGACCTGCATGGGCCCGATGGCCAGGCCGTACATGCGCGGGGGGTTGGTGACGAGCTGCATGGGCCAGGGCGAGGGGCAGCCCTCGTTCTTGATGCGCTGGTCCTCAAAACGGCTTACCAGGTAGTCGTAGTTCCAGGCCGGCCACCGCTTGGGGTCGCCGGTGGGCCAGAAGCTCGACTCCCGCCGCACGGTGGCCGCCAGCACCGGCAGGGGCACGCCGGTCTGCTTGGAGGCCCCCAGGATGGCCCGGGCCACCACCTCGTCCATGCAAGGGGTGGAGCGGCAGGGGTACACCCGCAGCAGCTCGCGGTTGGCCTCGTTGATCCGGGCGATGAGGCGCTCGAGCAGGTCTGGCTTCTCCAACGGGTCCCCCGAGCCCCCGCCGTTGCCCGAGCCCCCACTGCCGTCACCGGGGCTGGGCTTGGGGGTCGGCGAGGGGCGGGGGACGCTCGAAGCGCTTGCGCCTATGCCAGCCGAGGCCACCAGGGCCAAGCCGGCCAGGGCCAGGGCCCAGGGGGGAATTCCTCTAGCCACGGGAGATCCTCCCATCCTCGCCCCCCCTCATGCCGCGCCGCAGGCCGCGGCGGGAGCCCAGCACCAGCACCCCGCCGGCGGCCGCCTCGACCGCCTGCGGCGGCTGGCTGGCCCCCTCCGCGGTGGGCTCGCTGGGGTTGAGGCACGGCGGCCACCACCCCGACTGCCCGGGGCCCGGGTTCCAAGCGGGCGCGTCCAGGCTGGGGCACGTCCTGGGGACGAGCGGGGGCGGCGGGAGCTCGGCCAGCTCTTCGGGCGCCCCGGCGCAGGGCAGGGCCTCGTACCCGTCGGCGGCGAAGGTGTGGGTGTTGAAGAAGGCGTTGTGGCTGTGGCTGAGGGTGTAGAACAGCGTGCCGGGGTACTGGGCCAGCCGCTCGTCGATCCCGGCGCGCAGCACCTGGCCCCAGTTGTTCGCCCCCACCCGGGCCCAGTGCCCGGCGGTCCCCGGGTTCCGGCCGCAGTCGATCCAGGGCACGGTCCTGCGGTCGATGAGCCAGGACTGGATCGTCCACCAGGAGTCGTAGTAGCCGTAGACCTCCACCCGCCACACGCGCCGGAAGTAGGGCCCCAGCGGGTCGCCTGACCACAAGTAGACCGCGTACTCGGGCGGGAAAACCACCCGTCCGTAGGCGGCGCCCGTGTCGGGGTCGGTGAACCGCCCCTTGACCACGACCGGGCTGCCGCCGAGCAGGCTCAGGCGCTGGGCCTGGGTGAGCCGCGCCCAGGCCTGGGCGTACACGTCGAACATGCTCATTGGGCCAGCACCTGCACCCGGACCTCGCCCGCGGCGGTGGCCGCGACCTCCACCCGGTCCACCGCGTGGGTGATGTCGTACACCCGGCCGGGCAGGAGTTCGAGCGTCATGCGCTGCTCCCCGTAGCCGTCGCCAGGCTCGAGGAACAGGGTCACCAAGGCCGGGTTCTCGCCCAGGTTCTCGACGAAGCCCCGGCGGGCCGGGCTGCTCAGCGCCGCCTTAACACGGGCCGGCTCGGCAGTCTCGCCGGCGGGGGCCTCGAGTAGCCAGCGTTTAGGCAGCCGGTAGGGGTCGAAGGGGGGAAGCTTGGGGTTGGCCCGGCCGTACTCGTAGCCCAGCGAGGCCTTCACGTCCTCGAGGCCTTGGCGCACCTGGCTCAGCTCGTCGCGAATCCCGCACACGGCGGCCGCGAGCTGGCCCAGGGCCGGGCCCAGGAGCTTCCCCACGTCGCCACCCCCTAACAGGCGTTGGGCTATTTGCTCGAGCATCCACACCCCCCCGGAACCTGGGGCTCAGCGGGGTCCGGGAGCAGCAACAGGAGCACCCCGAACACCACCGCGTAGGCCAGGATGGCGCCGAAGCCGTTGAGCATCCCGCGGCCGATCTCGGTTTTAGGGTTGAGGCTGGCGCTGTTCTCCATCACTTCCCCCCGCTGGCTTTCTGCTCGAGGCCGGCCCCGCGCAGGCGGGTCAAGGCGGCCTCGACCTGGGCCCGGGCCTGCCCGGGGCTGAGCCCGGGCGCCGAGCGCTGGAGCTGGGCCACGGCGGCCCCCAGCTTGGCGGGCCCGCCGGCGCCCTTCAGGGCCTCCTCGGAACGCTGCACGGCCACGTCGGCCAGGGCCGGCACCTTCTGGGCCAGCCACCGCTCGTAGCTGCCGGCGAACAGCCGCAGGGCGGCCGCCAGCACCGGGCCCACCCCGGGCACCAGGCCCGCCAGGCCGGCCAGGGCCTCGCCGGCCAGGCGCACCAGGCCCACCACGAGGAGGGCCTGCACCAGCCACAGCAGGGCCTCGCCCTGGCCGGGCACCAGCTCGCGCCAGTCCAGGGCCCCGCCGGCGGCGTAGGCCGGGCTCAGGTCCACCAGCAGGCCGGCCGCCAGCACCAGCACGGCCACCAGCACGAACAGCGCGCGGGTGACGATCGCGCCGAACATCAGCGCACCCCCAGCACGTGCTTGACCAGGGTCGGGCTCCCGGCGGCCTCGGCCACGCGAACCCCGAACAGCAGGCGGTTGGCGGTGTCCATCATCTGCGCGGCCTGCGGGTCGGCCTTGAGCACCGGCATGGGCAGCAGGCCGCCCACGCGCCAGAACGGCGCGGCCGAGTCAACGGCGGTGTTCTCGGGCACCGGCGCGGGGCTGCCCGTCAGCTCGCTCGGGACGGGCCTCACGCCCCCCTCGATCTTCAGCGCCTCGCCCCCCCGGGTCTCCACCGGGTCCAGCTTGATCACCGGCGTCACGGCCGGCGCGGGCCCGGCGGGCTCAAGGGCCTGCCCGCCCCGCTCGACGGGGTGGATCTCGATCTTGCCCTGCTGCGGCGCGGGGCCGGGCTTGGGGGCGCTCGAGGCCTTCTGGCTCATGCGCCAGGCCACCAGGCCGCCCACCCCGGCCACGGCCACCAGCCCGCCAATAAGAACATAGGTCGATTTCACGTTCACCTCACGTCTGAAACCGCGTCAGTAACGCGGGTACCTGGGCAGCAGGCGGCCGCCGACGCTGAACCCCTCGGGAGGGGTCGGGTCGGGCGGCGCCAGCCAGTCGCGGCCGCTCCCCACGCCGAAGCTGCCGGGCGGGGTCGGGTCCAGGGGGGCCAGCCAGTCGCGGCCGGCCCCCACGCTGAACGCGGGCTCGGGCTCGGGCTCGGGCCTGCGGCCCAGGTAGAGGTACCCCGCCAGGCCCAGCGCCCCGGCCAGCAGCACCAGCGCGGCCGTCCGTTGGTTGTCAGTCAGTCGCATTCGCCACCCCCACGCCCCGGCGCGTGCGCCGGGTCTCGCGCACCAGGCGCGGCCGCAGGGGCGGGGCCCCCCGCAGCTCGCGCAGCTCGTTAACCAGGTCCCGCTGGACCTCCACCAGCTCCACGAGGGCCCCGCGGATGGCCGCCAGGTCCCCGAACACGAGCTTCTGGACGAACCACAGCAGGAACACCAGCGCCAGCAGGCCGGCGCCGGCCTCGAGGAGCTTGGGCAGCAGGGCGGGCGTGAAAAGGTCCATCAGAACACCCCCTGCGCGTTCAGGTCCGCGATCTTCTTCTGGGTCTCGGCCACCTCGGCCCGGGCGGCGTCGCGCTCGGCCCGGGCCTGCTGGTGCTGGGCCCTCAGGTCGGTGGCCTGGCGGTATCCGGCCGCCACGGCCTCCCGCATGGCGGCGTACCTCGTGCCCCCGTCGCCCTTCTTCTCGAGCGTCCTCGAGGCCGGGATGGTGCCCAGGCCCTTCACGTAGGCCCGGCACTGTTCGGCGGCCGTGCCGTCGCGGGTTTCCCCCACCAGCTCCCACCACTCGTTTATGGAGCAGATGGGGAAGCCGTTGCAGCGGTACTCCCAGCGCGGGCTCGTGGCGTAGGCGTTGCACGGCGCGTTGCCGGCGGCCTCGATTTCCCGCAGCTTGGCCTCGGCCAGCTCGAGGCGGCTCTGGGCCTTGCGCAGGTCCGACTCGTAGGCCGCCAGCAATTGCAGCTTGGTGGCGTTCTGCTGGGGCGCGCCGGTGTGGGTGGGGATGGCCGCCGCCACCCCCTCCAGCTTCTCCTCGGCCGGCGCCTTGGACCGGGCCACCAGCACGGCCGCGCCGGCCGCGGCGCCCACCCCCGCCAGCCCCAGGATCACGGCTATGGGCTTCACTTGGCCTCCTTGAGGGCGTAGGCCAGGGCGCCCAGGCCCACCACGCCCAGGGCCACCAGGCCCAGGGTGCGGGCGGTCTGGTTGCCGTAGAACAGGGCCCCCCGCCAGGTCTGGGATCCGAAATAGGCACGGTCCCGGGCAACCCCGGCGTTGATGCCGCCGAGCTGCACGCTGGCCTCGAGCTGGCGGCGCCGGGTCTCCTCGAGCTCGCGGGCGGCGCGTTCCTGGGCGGCGATCTGCTCCCGGGCCACGCCGGCCTGGGTCTGGGCGATCTGGTAGCCGGTGACGCCCTGGACGATTCCCCCTAACAGGTTGCCCGCCGTGCTCACGATGGCGCCGGTCAGCGGATCCACGGTCCTACTCCTTCCGGGCCAACACCAGCACCAGACCGGCCACGCCCAGGCCGCCCAGGATCCACACCCACGCGGGCACACCGCCCCCCTGGGCCGGTGCGGGCGTCACGGCAATTTGGCCCTCCTGGCCCTGGTTGCCGAGCGACACTTGGCCCCCGACGGTGAGGGTCTGCCGGTCCAGCAGGGGTGCCCAGGGCTGGAGGGCCTGGCCGAGCTGGTAAAGGATCGACATACCCTCATAGCTGAAGGCCGGCGAGCCGGTGGGGTTGCCGTAGGTGGGCGTGGGGGGCGTGGGGCCGGCCGGGATCGGCTGATAGGGCAGGGCCAGGGCCCCGCCCACACTGAAGCCCAGACCGCCCCCCACGCCGGCCCCGCTCGACGACGTGGGGCCGACCGCGCTGCCGTACCCGTAGGTGTTGGCGTCGCTGAACTGGTCGGGGTCGTAGTCCAGCTCGAGCAGCTTGGACATCAGATCCCCCCGCGCACGTCGATCTCGGCGAGCTGGGCCTTACGCATAGGGTCGAGGGTGGCCACCTGGGCCGAGTAGGCCGGGATGGACACCACCATGTCGTCGCGGCCCGCGACGAAGCGGTGCTCGAGGCCCGACTTCACCTCGAGCGAGAGCGTGAAGTCGTCGGTCAGCGACACCTCGCGCGGCCACTTGTGGCTGGTCTCGCCGTCGCGCTGGTCCACGGTGTGGAGCGCGGAAATTCCCAGGTTGAACAGGCTCACGGCGCTGGTGTCGGAGTTGCCCAGCTTACGGAAGGCGCGGACCCGGAGCTCCCCGTCCCCGTGCACGTAGTAGACCTCGACGTCGGTGGCGTTGGCCGGCTCGACGTACTCGCAGGCCTCGAGGCCTGCGGCGTAGGTGACGCTGTTGATCCGGCAGCGCCGCCAGACCCCGCCCACCCTAGCCCACACCGTCACCTCGGGGTGGTACTTGCTGGCCTCGGTGCCCAGCGCGGGCTTGGCCTGGGGGGTCTGCACCAGCCCCGGCAGGGTGATGGTGCGGGCCTGCTCGGCGGCGTTGGCCCCCGCGCGGGCCTTGAAGGCCCTGAGGTACATGAAGAAGGGCGCGCCCGCCAGGATCTTCCAGATCGTCTCGCTGGGCACCTCGAACTCGGCCAGCTTGAACCACTCGCCGGCCTGGAACGCCTGGCCGGGGTCGAAGTCCTTGCGGTCGATGCGGGTGGGGCGCCAGGCCTCGAGGCGCTGGGCCACGGGCGCGGGCGCGGCCGGCTGGGCCGGCTGAGCCGGCGCCACGGCGGGCACGTCGCGGAAGATGGCGAGGCCGCGCTGGGCCTTGCCGCCGATCTGCTTCACACGGTCGAACAGGTTCATGCTCGCTCCTTTCTTCGCCGGGGGCCCCGGCCCGGTGGGCAGGCCGGGGCCCCCGTCCCGTCGCGCGGGGTCAGTTCTGCTCGATGGCGGTGATCTCGAAGCGGGTGCCGGCCCGGCTCAGGTCCACGGCCACCGGGGAGTCCACCCAGAACTCGAGGGTGTGCTCGGCGGGGTTGCGGATGGCGCCCACGTCGGAGGCCCCGAGCATCTGGGTGATCTGGTGGATGTACTTGATGTTGCGCTGGTCGCCCTCGCTGAGGCCGTAGTAGTTCTGGTAGGGGAACTTGCCCAGGAAGGTGCCGAAGTCTTCGCCGTTGCGGCGCTTGAACACCAGGATCTCGGTGTTGTAGGGCACCTCGTCGCCGTTGGCGTCGTAAAGCTTGAGGATGATCGCGCTGGGGTTGGTGAAGGTGTAGACGGTGCCGCGGGGGGTCTCGATCTCCAAGAGCTTGTCCAGGCCATTGCCGCGGGGGGTGTAGCGGGTCACTTCCTCGCTGGTGAGGATGATCTTACGGGTGCGGGTTTGCATTTTTCACGCTCCTAACAGGGTTTGAGGCGGGCAGGCTCGGCCTCAGTCGAACTTGCCCAGGGTCATCACGACGTTCGCGAAACCGCTCGAGGCCAACCCCAGCCCCAAGTAGTCCACGGTGACTTCCTTCGAGTTGCCGATCAGCACGGTGCCCAAGAGCACCATGCCCAGGTTGAGCAGGAGACGGTTTTGCCAGGCGTTGGGCACTTCCACGGGGTTGCCCTGGGCGTCCTTGATGATGTTGCCGTCTTTGTCCACCGCCAGGTAGACCAGACCCCGGCCCTTTAGCTCCTGGGCCACGCCAAAAAGGCTGCGCTGGCTCTTGAAGGCCGCCTTGCGCAGCATGTTCGCGCCCAGGACGCCCACCGCGCAGCTCACCACCCTCGGGTCTTGGAAGACCGCGAGGAGGTTGCCGCTGGGCATCTCCAGGCCTCGCCTCTGGTTTTCGTTCACGCTGTACCTCCCGGCTCCCACGCTGGGCGAAGGGGGCGGCAGGCATAAAGGCCGGCGCCGACGGCGGGGACGGGCGGCGGTACCGGACGGCGGAAGCTGCCAGCTCCCCCGCCCGGAATTCAGGGCACTTCTGCTACTGTGGGGGCATGAGCTCCTCTGCCTCCAAACGCCGGCGTGCTCAGGACCCCAGCCGGTAGGCCCGCAGCCGCGCGGGGTCGGCCGGGTCGCGGCGCACCACCTCGGCCCTCGAGGCGTCCATGTGCTTCACCGCGTACTCGCTGGGGTGGGGGTCGCCCTCCTGGGGGTTGTATCGGGCGAGCCGGGCCACCCCCTCGCCCAGCTCCCCGAACATCTCGAGGATGCGCTTGACCTCGGCGACGTCGGTGAGGCGGAAGGTGATGAAGTGGGTGCACTGCCGCTGCACCACCTTGGAGAGGCCGCCGGCGCCGGCCATCACGCTCTGGGTGATGAACTGGAAGGAGATCCCCTGCTCCCGCCCCCCGGTGATGGCCATCAGGAAGCCCCGGCCCTCCTTGCCGTGCTCGAGCAGGTTGTGCGCCTCGTCCACCACCACGTGGACGTGGCGCAGGCGCATGACGGCCCGGCCCAGCTTGTCCATGAAGGCCTGGGGCTTGGGGTCGATGACCTGGAAGAACACCCGGCGGTAGCGCTTGATGAACCGGTACAGCTTCTCCTCGTCCACCCGCTCCCCGTCGCTCACCACGAAGCGGGCCCAGGGCGGCACGAACTCCGAGAGCTCGCGCTTGATGTTGCAGATCACCAGGTGGCGGTAGCGGCCCCGCAGGGCCCGCAGGATGTCTTTGTTCAGCGTGCTCTTGCCGCTTCCGCTCTTTCCTACGGTCAGCAGCCGCAGGGTCTGCCCGCCGGCCACCCGCTACCTCCGGGCAAACCTGCGGCCCAGGCGGCGGCGCCGGCGCTCGAGCTTGCGCCGGGCCCGGATCTCGGCCCGGGTGAGGATGTGCCGGGTATACCCCACCCGATGCTTCCGCCGCCCCTTCCCCCTCCCTGGGCCTCCCAGGGGCATTTCTAGCGGGGGGATGAGCAGCGGCAGTGCTGCGGCCAACCTCATGCCGCACCCCCGCTTGCGTGGCCCTCAGGCAGCCACAGGAGGCGGCTCGAGCGCACCAGCCACACCAGGCCCAGCGCGGCCACGCCCAGCCCGCAGCTAAAGCCCAGCAGCAGGCCCAGGCGCAGACCCTCGCGCCGGCCCCAGTGCTCGCCGTGGGCCTCGCCGTCGTGGCGGCCCAGCCTGTACATGTCCACCTCGGAGTCGGTGAAGGAGGCGTAGGGGTCGGGCTGGTCCTGGTGGTCGGCCCAGCCCGGCACCGGGCCCGGGCGCTCCCCCGGCCCGCCGGAGGGGTCGTCCGGCGGGCTCCCGGCGCCGGGGCCCAGCTCGGGCGAGCCGGTGGCCCCGACCTCCTCCCGGGCCAGGGCCTCGAGGGCCCGCTGCAGGGCGGCCTGCACCGCCTGGGCCTGCCCGGACTGCTCCCCGGCCATCAGCGCGGCCAGGCCGGCACCCACGTACTCCCCCGCCGCCTCGGGCGTGAGCTCGGGCACCGTGGCCAGCAGCTCGCGCTCCACGGCCTGCTGGAGCCGGTCAGGGTCTATAGGCATCACGCCCAGGCCGGGCAAGAACACGCCCTGTCCGGCCGCCATCACGCGCGCCACCCCCTCACCAGCTCCACCCCGGCCCACAGGGCCAGGCCGGCGCCCAGCACCACCCCCGCTGTCTCGCACCGGCGGCAGCCCTCACCGTTCTTGAGGTTCATGGCCGACTTGCCGGCACTGTGCGCCCCCACCAACAATGCAGCCAGTACGAATGCGTTTTCTTTGCTGAACTGCACGATCTTCTCCACGTCATTACCTCCGTTACTTGTGACCGTTACACATCTGCAAAAGCTCCCTCAGGCGTAGGCTGGGGGCATGAAAAGGCTTTGGCTCCTCTGCGCGGTGGGGGTCTTTTCGCTGGCCCCGGTGTTGGCGGGGTTTTCCGTCTATGAATCGGGGTTCCCCGTGATCTCTAAGGCCCCGTATCCCGGTAAGGTGCTGGTGCAAAAGGCCGGCTCCGGGTGGCGGCTCGGCGTTCCCTGGGGAGAGAGCGCCTCGAGCCTGGCGGCCATGCATGTCAGCACGGGCAGCAACGACTTTTGGGTGTACTGGGAGGATGGCGCTGAGCCCTACAGCTATGGCATGAACTGGGCAACGTTCGCCGGGGTTAGCCAGGGTCGGGTCTGGTTCACCGCTCCCAGTAACGTTCTGAGCAAGGGTTGTTATGGGGTTACACTGCTCAAGTTTCATCAACGAACCATCATCAGCAGGGCCTACCGTTTCTGCCTTTGAGGTGTCGCCACCATGAAAAAGATGCTCTGCGTGCTTCTGTTGCTGGTGGGGCTGGTTATGGCCCAGCCAGATGTAAAGGTGGAATTCCTCGGGCTTTTCAGCATCCCAGGAAAGCCGTTTCCGGCAAAGATCTTCATGAACTCTGCATCCAACAACGCCACCATGACCCTGATGCTGCCCAAGCAGCCCAAGTACTACGTCATCCAGGGTGAGCGGCGCGAGTTGGGGCCGATTATCGGGGTGCGCTGCATTGGCGTGACCATCGGCGGCAAGTTCCAGGACATCCCCGAGCCCTGGGACCGCATGTGTGGGGCCACCTACAAGCAGATTTGGCACGACTCGCAGAGCGGCCCCTTCAGGGTGCCCATGCCGGTGGTGAACTATGGCCGCTTCGAGGTTTTGCATGTCGCGGCGGAGTTCTATGGGCGTATCGAGGTTTACTTCGACGCCAAGCGCATGTAGCACGGCCTACCGCTCCTTCTTCCACTCCGGGGGGTCAATGGGTTTGACCTTCTCGGTGAGGAATTTCCAGGGGTCGTAGTACGTTTCCTCGAGCCGCTTTCTGTCGTGCATGGGCCAGTCGTCCCAGCCCGCGGGCTTCTTCACGATGATGTCGAAGTGCAGGTGTGCTGGATGGATACCGTTCCACCCTTTGCCCACAGTGCCGATCTGCTGGCCTGCGGCCACGCACTGACCCACCCTCACCAGCACGTCGCGCAGGTGGGCGCTGCGGGTCCAGACTGCGGGGCCGGGGTGCCAGATCACCACCAGGTTGCCCCAGCTCCGGTCATTCGGCCCGGCAGGCCCAGCAAACACCACCTCGCCATCGGTCAGGGCGTGCACGGGCTGCCCAAGGTCGGTGTCGCCGCCCTCAGGACCGTTAAGGTCAATCCCGGTGTGGAGTCCAAGCTTACGAGGATAGTCGGGATCAGCGAAGTACACGTCAGCGATGCGCTTTCCTGTAAGCCTATCCCGCTTGATGGGGTTCATGGGCCAGAAGTACTTTCCGCTCGGTTTCACTCTGCACCTCACAATGGGTAGGGCTAGGGGACTTTGAGGCATCGCCAGCGCCGCCAGCGCACCCAGAGCGGCCAGGCCTAGCGCCCAGGTGGGCACTTCGAGACCGCCCACCAGGGTCACCGGCCTCTGCACGGCCTTAAGCATTCGTACTCTCCCGCTTAGCCTTGCTCTCCCGCTCGGCCCGCATGGCCCCCAGCGCGCCGAAGCCGGCCATCCCCAGCCCCACGCCGGCGGCGAGGAGGCGCACCCAGGGCGGGGTGTCGCCCCCGCGGTCGAGCCCGGGCAGGCGGCCCTTGGCCAGGCCGAACTGGTCCCGCAGCGCCTCGCCCACCCGCAGGGCGTCGAGGTAGAGGGTGGTCTGCACGATGGGGTACTGCACCCACTCGAAGCGCTTGTGGAAGGCCCGCACCTCGGCCTCGCTGGCGGGGCCCGCCTTGAGCAGGCTGGCCACCCCCAGCACGGCGAGCCCGGCCGCCTGCAGGATCTCCTGGGAGGAGTAGGGCTCGAGCTGGGAGTAGTCGGGCCTGGGCGGGTTTTCGGGCTCAGGTTCGGGCCCGGGCGGGCCAGGCTCACGCGGCGGGGTGGCGTCCTCGAGGGCCCGGAAGCCCTGGGTAGGGTCGGCCCCGAGGCCGCCCTCGTCGCCCAGCAGGCCGGCCTCGGGGAGGGCCTCGAGCTCTTGCGCGTCGCTATTCGATGATTCGGCGGCCATACAGGGGGGCTCCGGGGCTGGGGGG
>NZ_QXDL01000068.1:0-18564 GCF_003574345.1 Calidithermus terrae | reverse complement strand
GCCATGGGGGTGGGGTCGGGCAGGGCGCGGGCCAGCGGGTGGGCGCTGAGCAGGCCCTGCACCGCGCGGGCCACGAAGGCCAGGACCCCCTCGGGCTCGAGCAGGCGCACCCGCGACTTGTCGGGGGCGGTGTTGACCAGCACGGCCTCGGGGGGGAGCTCGAGGTTGAGCACCCCCACGGGGTACTGGCCGCTGGGCAGCAGCTCCTTGTAGGCCGAGAGCACCGCCTGCAGCAGGGCCTCGGGCCACTCCACCGGGCGGCCGTTGACCGCCAGCAGCAGCCGGTCGCGGCGCGGGCGCGAGAGCTCGGGGCGCGAGAGCAGGCCGGTGATCCGGAAGGGGGCCTCCGCGAGCTCGAGCTCGAGCAGCCGGTTAGCCACCACCGAGCCCCACACCAGCCGCGCGGCCTCGGGGAAGCTGCCCCCGGCGTGGGCCAACTTCTCCTCGCCGTCGGCCAGCAGGCGCAGGGCGAGCGCGGGGCGGTGCAGCAGGTAGCGCGCGAGCAGCCCCGCCACCTTGCGGGCCTCGCTGGCGGGGGCCTCGAGGCTCCTGCGCCGCGCCGGGAGGTGCTCGAACAAGCCGCTCACCTCGACCCGGGTTCCGGGCGGGGCGGGGTGCTCGGCGAGGCTGGTCTCGTCCAGGAAAGCACTGAGGGTGGCCCCGCCGAGCTGGGCGGGCGGCCTCGAGGTGAGCCTGAGCCGCGCGGCCTGCCGGATGGCCCACAGGCCCTCGCCGCGGAAGCCCAGCGTGGCGATGCGGCCGAGGTCGGTGAGCTTGCTGGTGGCGTGGGCCTCGACGGCCAGCGGCAGCTCCTCGCGGGGGATGCCCTGGCCGTTGTCGGTGACGCAGATGCGCTCGAGACCGCCGCCCACGAGCTCCACCTGCACGCGGGTGGCCCCGGCGTCGAGGGCGTTCTCGAGCAACTCCCGCACCACGTCCACCGGCCCCGAGACCACCTCGCCCGCGGCGATCTCGCGGACTAGGGCCTCGGGCAAGCGCCGGATCACGGGCTCCCCCCGCCGACGGGCTCAGGCCAGCTCACCCGGCACCACCGCCTTGTGCACCTTGTCGCGCCAGCGCTGGACCAACAGCAGCGCCTCCAGCGGCGTGAGGCGGGTGGGGTCGAGGGAGAGCAGCTCGTCGAGCACCTCCTGGCCCACGTCGCCCACCTGGGCCTCGAGCCCCGCCAGCAGCGTGGCGGCCCGGCCCAGCACCTCGCGCGGCACGCCCGCCAGCTTGGCGACCTCGAGGCCGTAGCTCCTGGAGGCCGGCCCCGGCAGCACCTGGTGGTAGAACACCAGCCCGCCCGCCTCCTCCCGGGCCGCGACGTGGAAGTTGCGGGCCCCGCTCAGGCGCTCGGGCAGGGCGGTGAGCTCGAAGTAGTGGGTGGCGAAGAGGGTGTAGGAGCGCACCTTGTCGTGCAGGTGCTCGGCGGCGGCCCAGGCCAGCGAGAGCCCGTCGTAGGTGCTGGTGCCGCGCCCGATCTCGTCGAGCAGCACCAGGCTGCGGCCGGTGGCCCCCTGCAGGATCTGGGCGAGCTCCTCCATCTCGACCATGAAGGTGCTGCGGCCCCCGGCGATGTCGTCGGAGGCCCCGATGCGGGTGTAGACGCGGTCGAACAGCGGCAGCAGCGCCTCCTCGGCGGGCACGAAGGAGCCGATCTGGGCCAGCAGGGCGATGAGGGCGGTCTGGCGCAAGTAGGTGGACTTGCCGGCCATGTTGGGCCCGGTGAGGATCAAGAGGCGCTCGCCGGGGGAGAGCTCGAGGTCGTTGGGGATGAACCCGCCGCCCCGCTCGACCACCGGGTGCCGCCCGGCGCGGATGTAGAGCCGCCCCTCGGCGCTGAAGCGGGGCCGCACGTAGCCGTACTGGGCCGCGGCCTCGGCCAGCGCGGCGTACACGTCGAGCTCGGCCAGCACCGCCGCGGCCTCGCGCACCAAAGGCGCGGCCTGCCCCACCGACTCGCGCAGCTCGAGGAAGGCCGCGTACTCGCGCTTGCGGGCCTCCGACTCGGCCAACAGGATCTCGCGCTCCTTCTCGCGCAGGTCGGGGCGGGTGTAGCGCTGGCGGTCCTTGAGGGTGGCGATGGCCCGCCAGTCGGAGGGCACCTGCGCGTAGTAGGGCCGGGTGACCTCGAGGTAGTAGCCGATCACCTGGTTGTAGCCCACCTTCAAGGGGATGCCGCTGCGCTCGCGCTCGGCGGCCTCGAGGCCCGCCAGCCAGGCCCGAGCGGCCTCGGCCCGCTGGCGCAGGGCGTCGAGCTCGGGGTCGAAGCCGTCGCGGATCAGCCCGCCCTCGGTGACCTTCAGGGGCACCTCCTCCACCAGCGCGGTGTGGATGCGCTCGGCCACCTCGGCCAGGTCGGGCAGGCGCTCGGCGGTGCCCAGCAGGGCGCTCGAGCCCCGCAACAGCCCCACCAGCTCGGGCAAGAGCTCGAGGCTGCGCGCCAGCGCCGAGAGGTCGCGGGCGTTGGCCCGCCCCGCCGCCAGCCGGCCCGCCAGGCGCTCGAGGTCGTGGATGCGGTAGAGGATCTTGCGTACCGCCTCGCGCAGCACCCCGTCGCGCACCAGCGCCTCCACCGCGTCGAGCCGGGCCTGGATGGGGCCCTCCTCCACCAGCGGGTGGCGCAGCCAGGCCCGCAGCAGCCTCCGCCCCGGCGCGGTGCGGGTCAGGCCCAGCACCCCCATCAGGGTGCGCTCCTCGCTGCTCTCCCCCACCGGGCTGGGGTCGTAGACCTCGAGCGTGCGCAGCGTGGCCTCGCTGAGCTGCATGAAGGCGCTGGGGTCGTAGCGCACGAAGCCCTGCACCTGCGGCAGCGCCCCGCCCTGGGTGGACTGGGCGTAGCCCAGCACCGCCCCCGCCGCCCGCAGCAGCGCGGGGTGCTCCAGCCCCCCCGGCACCGCCCCGAACTGCGCCCGCAGGGCCTGCAGGCCCGCCTCCTCCTCAAAGCGCCCCGCCGAGAGCATCACCGGGAAGCGGCGCTGGAACTCCTCGAGGAAGCCCTCGTTGCGGCAGAGCTCGGGCGCCAGCAGCACCTCGGCCGGGCGGTAGCGGAAGAGCTCGTCGTAGACGCTGCTCTTGCCGTAGAACACCGCGCCGCGGAACTCCCCGGTCGAGACGTCGAGCAGCGCCAGCCCGTAGCCGTCGCCGGTGGCGAGCGCGGCGAGGTAGTTGGCCTCGGGCCGCAGCAGGGTCTCTTGCGTCAGCGTGCCGGGGGTGAGGAGCTGGGTCACCTCGCGCCGCACCAGCTTCTCGGCGTCCTCGGCCAGCTCCATCTGGTCGGCCACGGCGATGCGGAAGCCCAGCTTGAGCAGGCGCTCGAGGTAGGTGTCCACCGAGCGGATGGGGATGCCGGCCATGGGCGTGGTGAAGTCCTTGCTGGTCTTGCGGGTGAGCGCGATGCCCACCGCCCGCGCCAGCCGCTCGGCGTCCTCGCCGAAGGTCTCGTAAAAGTCGCCGACCTGAAACAACAGCAGGTACTCCGGGTAGGCGTCCCGGAGCTCGACGTACTGCTGGAGCAAAGGCGGCAAGGGGCCCGAACCCTGGCCCTTGAGGGTCATGGGCTTATGCTATCAGCAGAACGCCGGGCGTCAACCGGCGGGGCCTTGAGGCCCGCTCCTGGGCCAAGCGTTCCGTCTGAGGGTTTTGGACGGTCAGCCCAAGAATCCCGAGTAGGCGAGTAGGGTTGAGGGCTGCACCTCGTAAGATTTAGTGAATCACCGGGCGACTTCCCAGGCCAGGTGCTCGAGCTCGGGCTTGATCAGCTTGGTCCAGGCCACCTGCACGGCGTTGGGCGAGCCCGGCGTCGAGATGACCACCCGGCGGTGGTACACCCCCGCCATGGCCCGGCTGAGCATGGCCGCGGCCCCCACCTCGGCGTAGGAGAGCATGCGGAAGAGCTCGCCGAAGCCGGGCATGGGCTTTTCGATCTTGCGGGCGAGCACGTCGTAGGTGGTGTCGCGGGGGGCGATGCCGGTGCCGCCGTTGAAGAGGATGACCTGAGCCCCGCTCCTCACCATCTCCTCCAGCGCCTCCGCGACCTGCAAGGGCTCGTCCTGGATGACGCGGTAGCCGACGACCTTGTGCCCCATGCCGGTGATCTCGGGCTCGAGGTAGTGGTAGTTGGTGTCGGTCTCGGGAGTGCGGGTATCGGAAACCGTGACGATGGCGACGGAAACCGGGCCTTTGGAGTGGGCAATGGCTTTGTGTTGGTCGGTGCTTTCCGAAGGCATATGGCCCATTTTAGGGCAAGAGGCGGGGCGGGCACGGGGGCCCGCCCCTACGTCCGGCGTTCGGCATCTCGCGTACGACGTACGACGCACGACCGGCGTTTAGCGTCTTGCGCTTTGCGTTTTGCGCTTTGCGTTTTGCGTTTTGCGTTTTGCGTACGACGTACGACGTAGGACGTACGACTGGCATTTGGCGTTAGGCGTTCAGCTACCAGCCACCGACCACCCGCTAATGACGCACCCCGCCCTCCCCGTGCACGTGCCCGTGCTCGAGCTCTTCCGGCTCGGCCTCGCGCACGGCGTGGATGGTGACGGTGTACTCGAGGGTCTTCCCCGCCCACTTGGGGTTGGCGTCGAGGGTCACGAGGTCGCCGTTGACGGCGGTGACGCGGTAGGAGACGGGGTTTCCGGCCTCGTCCTCGGCGTAGAGCAGGGCGCCAGGCTCGAGGTCGAAGTCGGCGGGGAGCTCGGCGCGGCGCACCTCGAGGCACTTCGAGGCGTCGTACTCGCCGTAGCCCTGGGCAGCGGGCACGCTCACGACGAAGCTGCCGACCTCCCGGCCCAGCAGGGCGGCCTCGAGGCCCGCCGGGAGGCCATGGGCATGGCCGACGAGGACGGTCTGGGTCTCACCCTCGTGGGTGCGGTCGGCGATCTCCCCGTCCACGCGCAGCACGTACTCGAACTTGACCACGGTCTTCTCCGCTACCTTCATGCTTCACCCCGTTGTTGAGAATACACTATCATTTAGCCACAGGCGGTCGGCCGGGCCCGAAAGGTAATCTACTCGAGGGTCACCCCGCGGGCGAACGCTAAGCTCTGGGAGAGGGCAGATATGGTCAAGTTCAAAACCCGTGTTCCCGTCACCGTCATCGGCGGCTTCCTCGGCGCCGGGAAGACCACGCTGGTCAACCACCTCATCAACTCCGGGGCGCGGCGCTTCGGGGTGATCGTCAACGAGTTCGGCGAGACCGGCGTGGACGGGGCGCTTATCGAAAATGTCGATTCCGACGGCATCGCCGAGCTCTCCAACGGCTGCTTGTGCTGCGTGGGCCGCGACGACCTGATGAGCTCGCTGTTCAAGATCGCGGCCAAGCCCACCCCGCCCGAGCACATCCTCATCGAGCTCTCCGGCCTCGCCGACCCCGTCCCGGTGGCCCAGACCGTCCTCGACCCCTTCGCCCGCGCCAAGTTCGAGCTCGACGGGATCGTGGGGGTGGCCGACGCGCGCAACCTCGAGCGCACCCTGCGCGACGGGCCCGAGGGCGCCATCCAGCTCGCCTACGCCAGCACCGTGATCCTCAACAAGACCGACCTCGCCACGCCGGAGCAGCTCGAGGAGGCCCGAAAGGTCATCGCCCAGATCAACCCGCTGGCCGAGGTGCGCGAGAGCGCCCACGCCCGCGTGGAGCCCGACGGCCTGCTCGCGCTCAAGGCCTTCGACCCCGAGTGGAAGCCCAAGGGCTACCAGCACCTCCACACCCCCGACGTCGCCACCTTCACCCTGACCAACGCCAAGCCCCTCAAGCGCGAGCGGGTCAACGAGTTCATCGAAAACTACGTCATCTCCCGCCCCGACCGCCTCTACCGGGCCAAGGGCTTTTTGAGCGTGCAGGGCTTCGAGGAGGAGGTGCTGTTCCAGGCGGTGCGCGAGATCTTCGGCATGGAGCTCACCGGCCGGCCCCGCAGCGGCAAGTCGAGCCTGGTGGTCATCGGGCGGGGGCTCGACGAGGGGGAGTACCGGGAGGCTTTCGTGCGGTTGAGCTAGGGGGTTGTCGGTGGTCGATAGCCGATAGCTGATAACCGATAGCCAAACGCCCTTTCCTTACCCCCCTTAACAAGGGGGGCTGGGGGGATACCCCCTCCCCGCATGCGGGGAGGGTTTCTTTCACCACGAGCCACACGCCCCCTACACCCTTCCCCCGCGATAGAATCCAATTCCAAATGGACCTCGAGGCCGCTCTCCCCTACCCCGAACTGGCCCGGGCGCTGGAGGCGGTGCTGCTCGAGCGCCGGGCCGGGCGTACCCAGGCGCCCGAGCGGCTGGTCATGGCCCTGCCCGAGGGCGGCACCCTGCTGCTGATGCCGGCGAGCGACCCGGAGATCGCCGTGACCAAGCTGGTCACGGTGCACCCGCGGCAGCGGCCCAGCGTGCGGGCCGAGCTGGTGGTGATGGACGCGCGCACCGGGGAGCGCCTGGCGCAGCTCGACGGCTCGGTGGTGACCGCGCGGCGCACGGCCGCGCTCTCGCTGCTGGCCGCGCAGAAGCTATCGCCCCGGCCGCCCGAGCCGGAGGACGTCCTGCTGGTCGTCGGGGCCGGGGTGCAGGGGCGCAGCCACCTCGAGGCCTTCCGCGCGGGCCTGGGCCTGCGGAGGGTGCGGGTCGCCTCGCGCTCGGAGGCCTCGGCGCGGAGTCTGCTCGAGCACGCCCGGGGCTTGGGCATGGAAGCCGCCCTCGCCCCGGACGTGGCCCGGGCGGCCCTCGAGGCCGCGTTCATCGTCACCGCCACCACCAGCCACACCCCGGTGCTGGGCGAGGGCGTGCGGGAGGACGCCTTCATCGCCGCGGTGGGGGCCTACCGCCCCGACATGGCCGAGGTCGCGCCCGGGCTGGTGCGGCGCTGCCGGGTCTTCGTGGACACCCTCGAGGGCGCCCGGGCCGAGGCCGGGGACCTGATCCAGGCCGGGGTGGGCTGGGAGGCGGTGACGCCGCTCGAGGAGGCCCTGGAGGGGGGGCGCCCCCAGGGGCCGGTGCTGTTCAAGAGCGTGGGGCACGCCCTGTGGGACCTGGCCGCCGCACGGCTGGCCGTCCGCGGCAGGGCCTAGGCCCACCCCTGCATCAGTTGACGAGCTTGAAGCCCAGCTTGGGCGGGTCGGTGGGGTAAAGGGGGTCGAGGGCCACCACCGCGACCTTGGCGCCGCCGCGCTTGCTGGCGAGCGAGGCGCTGAAGGCGGCGAGTTCGCCCACGTCGAAGGCCCCCAGCGCCAGCTTCTCGGGGATCCAGCCGGCGTTGGCCAGGCGCTCCTCCGCGTCCTGGCGGATGCGCTCGAGCCGCCGCTGCACGTCTTCGGGGCGGGCGGGCAGCACCAGCACCCCCGTCGCCAGCACGTCGCCCTTGGCGAAGAGCTGCTCGCGGGCGCGGTAGTCCAGCCGGATCTGGAGCTTGCTGCTGTCGGGGTTGACGCCCACCGGGCGGGCGAGCAGCAGGCCCAGGCGGGGGCTCGGCCCCAGGCTGACCTGCTGCACCACCTCGGCGCCGCGCAGCCCCAGCAGGCGCGCGCGCAGGTCCACCCGGCGCCGGATCTCGTCGAGGGCCTGCTGTTCCTTGCCGGGGACCAAAAGCTGCTCGGCCAGGAGCACCTGCTCGAGCAGCTTCTCCAAGCCTCCTTGCAGGATGCGGCTGCTGTTGCGCAGCTTGACGTTCTCCTGCTCGGCCTGGGCGAAGCGGGCCCGGGCGGCGCTGAGCTCCTTCTGGGCCTCGGCCAGGCTCGCCTGCAGGCGGTCGCGCTCCTCCATCAGGTCCTTCAGCGCCCCCTGGGCTTCCTGGCGCTGGGCGTTGAGCAGGGCGATGTCGCCCTCCAGGCGCTTCTTCTCCTCGGAGAGCTGGCGGGTGCTCTGCTCGAGGGTCGCCAGGCGGGCCTGGGCCTCCTTGGCGGCCTTCTGCAGGCCGCTGAGCCGCTTCTGGGCCTGCTCGACCTGGCCCCGCAGGCGGCGCTGGGCCTCCTGCAGGGCCGTGCGGTCGTCCTCGAGGCGGGCGAGCTGGTCCTGCTGGCCCGCGAGCAGGCGCTGCTGCTCGCGGACGGCCTGCAGGAGCTGTTCGCGGGTGGCGAGCAATTGGGTCTTCTCCCGCTGGGCGCGCTCGAACTCCCCCTGCACCTGGCGCAGGCGCCCTTGGGTCTGGTCGAGCTGCCGCTGGGAGGCCTCGAGCTCCTCGCGGGAGGCCTCGAGCAGCTTCTGCTGGTTGTCGAGGGTCTCGCGCAACTGGTTGACGTCGCGGCGCAGGTCGTTGGCCTCGCCCTGGATCTTGCTGGCCTGCTCGGTGGCGCGCTGGCGCTCCTCGTCGAGGCGCTGCAGGTCCTGCGCGTAGCGCTGCACCTCCTGGCGCAGCAGGTTGCGCTCCTGGCGCACGGTCTCGGCCTGCCAGATGGTCTCGCGCGCGTCGCGGGCCAGCAGGAAGAAGGCCGCGAAGGCGCTCAGCGAGATGAGCACCCCCGTGCCCACCGCGATCACCGTGCCGGTGGTGCGCGGCCGCATCCCCCACAGCCGCCAGTGCCGCTTGCCCACCCGCTTGGCGATGACGTCGCCCAGGTAGGCCACCACGCCCGACACCAGCACCAGCAGGATCAGCATCGACGCCAGCGTCATGGCTCCCCCTCAGGCGCCCAGGGCTGAGGGCACCGGGCCCCTCGCTCCCGGCGGACGGTGCCCGGCCCACAAGGTTCTCATAGCTCGTACTCGTCGCCCAGGTAATGCATGCGCACGCCCGAATCGCGGGCGAAGTCCTCGGGGGAGCCGTGGAAGGTCACCTGGCCGTCGTACATCAGGTAGACCCGGTCGGTGATGGCGAGCGTCTCGCGCACCGAGTGGTCGGTGATGAAGATGCCCACCCCGCGCCGCTCGCGCAGCTCGGAGATGAGCTTTTGGATGTCGTGGACGTTCTTGGGGTCCACGCCGGTGAAGGGCTCGTCGAGCAGGATGAAGTCGGGGTTGGTGCACAGGGCGCGGGCGATCTCGAGCCGCCGCCGCTGCCCGCCCGAGAGCTTGTAGGCGTACTGGTCCTTGAGCGCGGTGATGCCGAGCTCGTCGAGCAGCGCCATGGCGCGGTCCATGCGCTCGGCCTTGGAGAGGGGCTGGAATTCCAGCACCGCCAGCAGGTTCTCCAGCGCCGTCATGCGGCGGAAGGCCGAGGGCTCCTGCGGCAAGTAGCCCAGACCCATGCGGGCCCGCTTGTACATGGGCAGCCGGGTGATGTCCTCCCCGCGCAGGCGAATCGTGCCGCCGTTAGGCCGGATAAAACCCACCATCATGTAAAAGGTGGTGGTCTTGCCCGCGCCGTTGGGCCCGAAGAGCGCCACGATCTCCCCGCGCGCGAGCTGCATGTCCACCCCCCGCACCACCTCCCGCCGCCCGTAACGCTTGACCAGGCCCTGGGCCACCAGTTGCCCGGACTGGGTGGGCTTGGGGGTGTTAATGACCGCCGTTTCCATTGGTTAAAGCCTATCACTCCGGCTTAGCGCACAGTGAGAGGTATGGCGCAGATGCGTGCGGATGGCTAAAGGCCGGGCGCGGGTCGTGCGTCGTACGTCCTACGCAAGACGCAAGACGCGTGTCCTACGTCCTACGTCGTTCGCTTTGGCTCTAGACCCTCGACGAACCACGGGCCACGAGCTGACGGCTTACACCCCGTCGCCCCTCGACGTATGATCTCCCTCGTGTCCAACCGCATCCGAGCCATCTGCTTCGACTTCGACGGGACCTTGGCGCAATTCGAGGGGGATTTCGGGCAGCTCACGGCCTTCTGCTGTGCTCGGCTGGGCCTCGACCCCGGCGACCGGGCGTTCCTGGCGACTTATGAGCGCGAGATCCGGGCGGAAGGGCACGTCACCTTCGCGCTGGTGCTGCGGCGGGCCTTCGAGGCCCACGGCTACCGTGTACCGGCTGACCTCGAGGCCATCGCCGCCGAGGTCACCGCCCGTTACGCGGCCGAGGTGCGGCTGCTGCCGGGGGCCCGGGAATTGCTGGCCTACTTCGCCCACCTGCCCAAGGCCGTCATCACCAACGGCCCCGCCGACATGCAGTGGGCTGCCCTCCGCAGCGTGGGCCTCGAGCGCGAGTTCGAGGCCGTCGTGGTCTCCGGCGACCCCGACGTGGCGATTCGCAAGCCCGACCCCCGCATCTTCCGCCTCGCCTGCGAGCGGCTGGGCGTGCCCCCGCACGAAACCCTGATGATCGGCGACCACCTCGAGGCCGACGTACAAGGAGCCATCGCCGCCGGGCTCCAGGGCCTGTACCGCCCGAATTCGGCCTAAGGTCCAGGTCGTGGGAGAGCCACCAGCGGTGGGTAGCAAGTGGGTTTAGCGGGACGAGGGCGGGGGCGTGTGGCGTTTGAGGTCGAGGGTAAGGCGTTCGGCGTCTGGCGTTCGACGTACCGCGTAAAACGTACGGCGCACGACGGCCGCCAGGCCATCGACGGTTAACTATCGACCAAACGGCGGTACACCTCGAGCGTCGAGAGGGCGGTCTGTTCCCAGGTGAACATCCGGGCGCGCTCGAGGCCTTTGCGCCGCAGCTCCTCGCGCAGGGCCGCGTCGTGCCAGAGGGTTCGCAGCCCGTCGCGGATGCTCTCGGCGGAGGCCGGGTCCACCAGCAGCGCCGCCTCGCCCACCACCTCGGGGAGCGAGCTCGCGCTGGAGGTGAGCACCGGCGTGCCGTGGGCCATGGCCTCCACGGCGGGGATGCCGAAGCCCTCGTAGAGCGAGGGGAAGGCCAGCGCCCTCGCCCCGTAGTACAGCGCGTGCAGGTCGTCGTCGGAAACGTAGCCGGGGACGAGGACGTTGGTGAGGTCTTGCCGGAAGACCTCGTGCGACTTCCACTGCCGCGCCCCCACGATCACCAGCCGCGCCTCGGGGACCTCCTCGCGCAGCAGGCGGAAGGCCTGCACCAGGCGCGGCAGGTTTTTGCGGGCCACCAGGTTGCCCACGTAGAGGAAGTAGGGGGGTTCGATGCCCAGCCGCTCGAGCACCCCCCTCACCTCGGCCTCGCCCATGGGGGGCGGGGGGTTGACGCCGTTGTAGGTCACGTGCAGCTTGGCCCTGGGGATGCCGGCCAGGCGCTCGAGGTCGGCCGCCGCGTGGTGGCTCACGGTGAGCACCGCGTCGGCGCTGAAGCGGGTCCAGGGGACGAGGGTGCGGAAGACCAGGCGCGTAGCCAGGGGCTGAAGGTCGGGGGTAGCCAGGGGCACCGCGTCGTGGACGGTGACGACCCGCCGGTAGCCCGGGGAGGGCACGAGGAAGGGCGCGATGCCGCAGGGGTCGTGCAGGACGTCGAGGCCCAGCCGCCGCGCCGCCTGGTGCAGCACCAGGTTGCCCAGCGTCGCCGCGAGGGGCACCCTCGCCAGGATGGGCAGCGGGTAGGTCTCGAACTCGCGGTACCAGCCCAGCTCGGAGCGGGGGTAGGGGTTGAGCAGCACGACCTCGAGGCCGGGCTCGAGCCTCCTCAGGGCACGGGTGAGCTCGACCGCGTAGCGGCCGATCCCGCTCAGCGAGCGGTCCATGCCGTAGGTGAAGAAGCCGACCCGCACCGCCCTACCCGCGCAGCTTGCCGTTGGCGACGCGCTCGAGGTCCTTCTCGACCATCATGTGCACCAGGCCCGCCAGGTCCACCCTGGGCTCCCA
Source organism: Calidithermus terrae (assembly GCF_003574345.1). Classification (NCBI taxonomy): domain Bacteria; kingdom Thermotogati; phylum Deinococcota; class Deinococci; order Thermales; family Thermaceae; genus Calidithermus; species Calidithermus terrae. Next base: position 6,943 of record NZ_QXDL01000068.1, on the reverse strand, counting down.
GCCCAGCCTGGCCCGGGCCTTGGCGGGGTCGCCCAGCAGCAGGTCGACCTCGGCGGGGCGGTGGAACTCGGGGTTGACGCGCACGATGACCCGGCCGTCCTGGTCGCGGCCCACCTCCTCGAGCCCCTCGCCCTCCCAGGTGATGCGGAAGCCGGCGGCCTCGGCGGCGTGCTCGACGAAGGTGCGCACCCGGGTGGTGACCCCCGTCGCCAGCACGTAGTCGTCGGCCTCGGGCTGCTGCAGCATGCGCCACATGCCCTCGACGTAGTCCCCGGCGAAGCCCCAGTCGCGCTGGGCGTCGAGGTTGCCCAGCTCGAGCACCTCCTGCTGGCCGTACTTGATGCGCGCCAGCGAGCTGGTGATCTTGCGGGTCACGAACTCCTGGCCGCGCAGGGGGCTCTCGTGGTTGAAGAGGATGCCGCTGGAGGCGTGCATCCCGTAGGACTCGCGGTAGTTGACGGTGATCCAGTGCGCGTAGAGCTTGGCCACCCCGTAGGGGCTGCGCGGGTAGAAGGGGGTCCGCTCGGTCTGGGGCGTCTCCTGCACCTTGCCGAACATCTCGGAGGTGGAGGCCTGGTAGAAGCGGATCCCGGGATCGACCTCGCGGATGGACTCGAGGATGCGGCCCACGCCCAGCGCGTCCACGTCGGCGGTGTAGAGCGGCTGCTCGAAGGACAGCGCCACGAAGCTCTGCGCCGCCAGGTTGTACAGCTCGTCGGGCCGCACCTTCTCCAGCACGCGGCGGATGTTGGAGTACTCCAGCAGGTCGAAGGCCACCAGCCTCACGTCCCCGGCGACGCCCAGCTCCTCCAGCCGCCACAGGTTGACGCTGGCGCTGCGGCGGTAGGTGCCGTACACCTCGTAGCCCTTCTCCAGCAACAGCCTCGACAAGTACGCCCCGTCCTGCCCGGTAATCCCAGTGATCAACGCTCGTTTCGCCATCTAGACGTCCTCCAGAACTTTATAGGCCGGCTCAGGGCCCAGACCCTGGCCTGCCGCCTAGCAAACTATACCGGCCGTTACCTGGCGGTTACGTGACTCACCCCGCGGCCGAAGCCGGGGGCTCGCGCGGTCTATCCGGTCAGGTCCGGGCCACCCAGCCCTCGCCGCGCCCCTGACCCAGCAGCACCTCCCAGGTCTTGCGGGCGGTGGCCTCCCAGGTGAAGCGGGCCGCCTGGGCGTAGCCCTTCTCGCGCAGGCGCTCGGCCAGCCCGGGCTCCTCGAGCACCCGCCGCCCCGCGGCCGCGATGGCCTCGGGGTCGCGGGGGTCAACCAGCAGGGCGGCTTCCCCTGCCGCCTCCGGCAGCGAAGAGCAGTCCGAGGTTACCACGGGGGCCCCCGAGGCCATGGCCTCGAGCACCGGCAGCCCGAAGCCCTCCTCGAGCGAGGGGAACACGAAGGCGGCCGCGTTGCCGTAGAGGCTGGGCAGGTCCTCGGCGGCGACGTAGCCGACGTGCTTGACCCGCTCGCCCAGCCCCAGCTTCTGGCGCTCGCGCACCAGCCACTCCAGGTGCTCGGGGGCCCAGGGGCCGAAGAAGTGCAGCTCGAGGCCGGGGTGGTGCGGGGCGAGGCGGGCGAAGGCCTGCAGCAGCCCGGCCTGGTTCTTGTTGGCGTTGAAGGCCCCGCCGTGCAGCAGGTAGCGCCTGCCCCCCGCGTAGCGGCCCCGCCCCACGCTGGGCCGGAAGCGCTCGTGGTTGACCGCCAGCGGCGCGACCGTGACGCGCTCGGCGGGGATGCCCAGGATCCGCACCGCGTCCTGCTTGGCGCTCGAGCTGATCGCCACGAGGTGGTCGGCCCGCTCGAGGCGGCGGGCGTAGGTGCGCCAGCGCGCGGCGCTGAAGGGGTCGCCCAGGTCGCCGAGCTTGAAGGGGGTGAGGTCGTAGAGGGTGGCGACGGTGCGCCCGAAGGGGTTGAGCACCAGCCCGTTGAAGTCGGGGGCGAAGAAGACCCCGGGCCGCGCGCGCAGCAGCGCGTAGCGCAGGAAGAGCTCGTTGTACAGCCAGTACACCTGGGCCGGCTTGTGGGGCCTGGGCGCGGTGAAGACGCGCTCCTTGGGCACGAAGTCGGGGAGGGCGGCCTCCTCGCCGCCCCAGCTCGAGGCCACGTACACGGGCTTCATCCCCAGCGCCTCGCTGGCCCGCAGCACTTCGCGCAGGTAGTTGCCCACCCCGCGCACCCGGTGTTCCGATTGCAACGGCGTCACGTCAACGAGTACCATCGTCGTCCCCCATGCTTACCAATACGCCCGCCAGCGCGCAGGCCAACAGGGCGTTTGCCCACACGTACGTCAGGTTGGCGTCGCTCAGCCCGTGCAGCAAGAGCGCGAGCAGGCCCGTCTTGAGCCCCCAGGCTACCTTGTCCCGCGCGGGCGTGAGCAAAACCCCGCCCCACAGGCCCGCGAAGGCCAGCAGGGCGGGCACCCCCGCCTCGGCCGCGACCTGGGCGAAGTCGTTGTGGGCGTAATTCACCCGCTTGTGCAGGATCTCGGTGGGCACGTCGGTGATGCGGGCGGGGCGGTAGGCGGTGAAGGCCTGCGGGTACTGCCCGGGCCCCACGCCGAGCCACGGGTGGCGCCGGACGATCTCGAGCGAGGCCCCATTCATCATCGCCCTCGAGCCCAGGCTGTCGGCCACGAACGCCCCCGCGCGCTCGAGCAGCGGGTCGGGCTGGGGCCGCGGCCCCAGCCCGACCGCCAGCACCACCCCCACCGCCAGCAGGCCCAGCCCCGCCCAGCCCCAGCGCCCGGCCATCAGCAGCAGGGCCACGGCCAGCGCCAGCAAGCCCCACGACAGGCTGAGGACCAGGTTGACCCCCAACAGACCCGCCAGGGCCAGCAGGGCCCCGCGCGCGGGGCCTCGAGCCGCCCGCCCGAGCCCCAGCAGCGCCGGGGCCGCCAGCGCCAAAAAGCCCGAGTAGTGGTTGGAGTTGTAGAAGAAGCCGGTGGCTCGAGCCTCGTCCGGCCCGGCGAGCAAGCCCAGCCCGGCGGGCTGCAGCAGGCCGTACACGCCGCACACCGCCCCCGCGCCGGCCAGGGCCCACCCGCTCCAACCGGGCCGCGCCAGGGCGTAGGCCGCCAGCAGCACCAGCACCGCCAGCCCCAGGTCGAAGGCCAGTTGCGCGCCGCCGTAGCGCTCGGGGCTCGAGAAAGCCGCCAGGGCGTACCAGCCGAGCAGGGCGAGCGCGGGGAGCAGCACCCGCGCGGGGGGCAGCCTCAGCCGGCCCGACAGCCCCGCCTGCGCCAGCCAGGCCCCCGCCGCCAGCAGGGCCACCAGCCGCAGCCCCAGGTGCCCGCCCGCGCTGAAGCCCGCCAGGAGGGGCGCCAGGAACACCAGCGCGGCCAGGGCGAACCCGCCCGCCCAGGAGACGCCTCGAGCCCAGCCGCTCACCGGCCCTCCAGCCGCGCGAGGGCCGCCTCGAAGCGGGGGTCGGCCTTGACGGCCTGCCCCTCCCGGTAGCGGCGCAGGGCTTCCCCGGGCCGCCGCAGGCGCTCGAGGGCCTGCCCCAGCCCGTAGAGGTAGTCCTGGTTGTGGGGGTCGAGCGCCAGCGCCTCCTCGAAGGCGGCCCTCCCCTGCTCGAGCCGCCCCAGCTCCAGCAAGACCCAGCCCCGGCTGGCTGCGTACAGGGCCTCGCGGGGGTCGAGCCGCCAAGCGTCGCCGAAGGCCTCGAGCGCCCGCTCCAGCCCGCCCTGGCCGAACAGCAGGTAGCCGCGCAGGTGGGCGTTGCCCAGCTCGTAGTGCAGCCGGGGGTTGGCGGGCTCCAGCCGCACCGCCCGCTCCAGGGCCTCCCGCGCCGCCAGCGGCTCGGAGGCGGCCCGCTCGAGGGCCCGCTGGCTCAGGTAGGCCCTCGAGGAGAACCCGCCGCCCAGCGCCACGAGCAGCAGCGCCGCCCCCACCAGCCCGGCCCGGCCCCACCCTTTCAGGCTCAGCGTCATCGGCGGCACCCCGGCGTGTAGCGGTGCTGGGTGTAGGCCTCCAGCGCGTCGGCGAGCAGGGGCGGGGCCTCGGCGAAGCGGCGCTCGGCCTCGAGCACGATCCCCACCGCCGCCGAGGGCTCGGCCCCGGCGGCCAGGCTCAGCTTTACGGCGATGAGGTTCTGCACAAAGCGCGCCGGCTCGGAGGCGTCGGCGCGCCGCAGGAGGGCCCGAAGCTCGGCCTCCGGGCGCAGCCGCCCGCCCAGGAAGAGCTGCCGCACCGGCCAGGGCGCCTCCCGCCAGTAGGCCGCGGGCTTGGGGCAAGCCCGCGGGCCCACCAGCGCCGCGTCGCTCTGGTACTGCGCCCAGGCCAGGCCCACAGCCACGCCCGCCCAACCGATCCACCGAGCCTTCACCCGTACAGCCTACCCGGCCGCTCGTGAAGCCCTCGTTAAACCCGCCGCCGCCCCCGGCGCGTCCTGCCCGGCCTGCCGGGCCCCCGCCCTGCCGCCCGGCGTTACGGCGCCCCGGCGGGCAAAACGTGGCGGTCACGTCGGGCTTTACGTACAGGGCTAGCCGCCGGCGGTCAGCGGCATGATCAGGAACAGCCAGATGTTGGCCAGCCCGTGGGCGATGGACACCCCCAGCAGCGAGCGGGTGCGCCAGGCCAGCCAGCCCCAGGCCCAGCCGACCACCGCCACGAACAGCACGTCGGCCCCCGACTGCCAGCCGAAGTGGAAGGCCCCGAAGATCAGCGCCACGTAGGTGATGCCCCCCAGCGGCCCCAGCACCGCGATGGCGGTGTTCTGCAGCAGGCCCCGGAAGAGCAGCTCCTCGCTGAAGCCGGTGAAGATCATGAGCACCAGCGCGGGCAACAACACCTCCGACCACTCGAGGCTCCCCGCCATGGCCTGCGGCTGGATGATGCGGTGCTCGATGACGCCCACCACCGGCCCGCTGATGGCGATGAGGACCTGCGCCGGCAGGAAGCCCACCTGGATGCCCAGCTCCTGGCGGCGCAGGTTGAGGGTGCGGATGGTCATGAACACCGCCACGATGAGCGGGAGGTTGACCAGCGGGAAGCGCCAGACGGGATCGACGAAGGTCTGGGGCATCATCAGGTCGAGCACCCGCACCATGGGGGCCAGGGCCAGCACGCTCAGCATGCGGGCGGCCGGGCCGCTCAGGTAGGCCGCGTGGATCAGCGCGGCCAGGACGATAAGCGTGTGCACCAGCATCCCCGGGCCCCGGCTGGCCCCGGCGGCCAGCCACTCGGCCAGCACCAGCCCGGCGAAGTAGAACCAGACCGGCCAGAACGGGCGTTTTTGGGCAGCGCTTTCTACCACGGACGCCTCCTAAGGTTGGGCCTCGCTGCGCAGGTCCACCCGCAGGTAAAGCTGGCGGTAGGGGGTGGAATCGCCCGGGCGGTAGAGGTCGAAGCTCAGTTGGGTCTCGCCGGAGCCCGCCGGGGCCCGGAGCCTGAGGGTGCGCGCCCAGGTGCCCTCGTCGGGGATGACCGGGGTGCGCAGCTCGCCCACGGCGGGGTCGAAGGGCACCCGGACCCGGTACTCCATGCGCCGGTCCTCGAGGTTGCGCAGCACCAGCGTCACGCTGAATTCCTCGCCCGGGCGCAGTTGCCGGGCGTAGTTCTCCAGCCTCCCCTGCGGGCCCAGCAGGTAGAACTCGGTGAAGCGCTCGTTGGGGCGCGCCACCCAGTACACCACCAGCGCCAGCACGGCGAAGCTGGCGACCCAGGCCATCTGCGTGGCGGTCGGGCGCATCTCGGGGATGAAGCGGTCGGGGAAGGCCACCCTCGAGCGCCGCCAGATCGCCAGGAACCCCAGCAGCACCGTGAACAGCGCCAGCCCCGCCGCGACCGAGGCGGGCCGGATCTTGAAGGGCGTGAAGTTGAGCACCACGCCCACCAGCACGATCACCGGCACCGACAGCCCCAGGCACAAAATCAGGCGGTCGGCGAAGTCGAGGTCGGAGCGCCGGGGGAAGAGCACGAGCATCAAGGCGTAGCCCGGCAGGGCCAGCATCGCCAGGAAGCCCAGCACCACCCGAGCGGGCGAGGTCACCTCCGGGAAAGCCACCACCCAGGCGCCCGCCGCGACCGCCAGGGCCATCACCAACCACAGGTCGCGGTTTTCCTGGCTCAGCTTCATACCCCTCCAGTCTAGTGGCTCATCCCCGCGCCCCAGTGCCATACGCACCCGTTCTTGCTCTTACCATGGCAAAACTTCATGATTGCAGCCTGAAAATCCCCGCGCCGCCGCCGTGGCACACAAAAAAGCGAACCTCGAGGTTCGCTTCTGGCTTACAGGCACGGGTTCAGAAGGAGCTGATGAAGCGGGCCGCCGCGATGCCGAACAGCGCGAAGGCCAGCGGCACCAGGCCCACGTTGGTCAGGCGGGCGAAGTTGCGGGCCCGCGGGCTCTCCGAGGCTGCCGCCAATTCCTTCGAGACCATCAGAATGACCATCGCGATGACCACCAATGCAGTCCAAATAAAAGCCACGGCGGTCGGGTCAGCAGTGACCGCGGTGGTTGTAGTGGTTGTAACAGTAGTAGCTACCACAAGAGACCTCCGTACCCAGCTCGAGTGTAGGTGAGGCCTATAGTGGTGTCAAGCGAACCCGATGCGTTAAGCTCCCGTTACCTATCGGCTTCTACGTTACCATATTTCAACCTTCCCCACAGTGGTTCCCGCCTTACCCTTGAACCCCCGCGGTGTTGACAGCCGCGAAGGCCCGTGCTACTTTGGGGGACGCTTGGGCTTGCCAGGCGGGCCTCGAGGGCGATTAGCTCAGCGGGAGAGCACACGCTTCACACGCGTGGGGTCGTAGGTTCAAATCCTACATCGCCCACCACGACGCAGACGAGAAAAGCCGGGGTCTGATAAACCTTGTCATTACCCATAAGTCTTGATTTTACGTGCCAGACGCACACCTTCGACTAGGGTTTGCAGTCTGGCCATCCCCCTCCACAGGGTGAGCCAGCCCGGCATCCCGTCCCCCTTGCGGCCCTGGTG
>NZ_QXDL01000067.1:0-18590 GCF_003574345.1 Calidithermus terrae | reverse complement strand
GATGGGGTAGGGGCCGGGGTCGCTCTCCTCGGCCACGGTGAAGCTGACCGCGACCCGCTTCTGGCTCCCCGGGACGGTGGTGTAGGGGATGCCGATGGGCTGGCCCTCGTACAGGCCCGAGCCGAAGTCGGGGTGCAGGTACTTGCCCGCCCCGATGGTCCGGACGTAGGCCTCGGAGTTGGGGTCGAGGGGCAGGGTGTCTACGGGCGTGTTCCAGACGTTGTCGGCCGGGAACAGCGTGCAGTCGCCCAGGGAGGGGGGCGGGTCGTCGCTGCCCTTGCCCCCGGCCGGGGCGTGGAAACAGCCCGCGAGCAGCGCGGCCAGGAGCCAGGCGGCAGGTGCTCGAGCCATGCCCCCAGTCTAGGAAGCCACGGGCTCCCCGCCCTTGAGGCAAGGTTCATGGTCACGCCGCGCGGCCTCAGGGCTGCCAGTCCTGCGGGCGCTCGGCCAGGCCCAACCGCCAGGCCACGCCCTGCGCGCAGCGCTTGGCCGCCTGGCCGTCGCCGTAGGGGTTCTTGGCGCTCGCCATCTTCCTGCGGTCGGCCTCGTCGGCCAGGAGGCCCGTGACCATCCGGTAGACCCGCTCGGGGTCGGTGCCCGCCAGGCGCAAAATGCCCGCCTCCACCCCCTCGGGCCGCTCGGTGACGTTGCGCAGCACCACCACCGGCACCCCCAGCGCCGCGCCCTCCTCCTGCAGGCCGCCCGAGTCGGTGACGATGAGGTCGCTCTTGCCCATCAAAGCCGACATGGGGCCGTACTCGAGCGGGTCGGTGAGGCGGAAGTTGGGCACCTTCTCCAGCACCGGCCAAACCGCCTCGCGCACCACCGGGTTGAGGTGCACGGGGAAGACGAAGGTGAAGTCGGGGTGGTCGTGGGCGGCACGGGCCAGCGCGCGGGCCAGCTCGCCCAGCACCCCCCAGTTCTCGCGGCGGTGCAGCGTCACCGTGACCAGCTTGCCGCCGGGGACGCCCTCGGGGAGCTGCCCCACCTTCGCGGCGTAGAGCACCGCGTCGATGCCGGTCTGGCCGGTCACCAGCACCTGCTCGGGGTTCTTGTGCTCGGCCAGCAGGTTCTGCTTGGCGAGGGGGGTGGGGGCGAGGTCGAGGTCGGTGAGGGCGTCGGTGAGGCGGCGGTTGGCCTCCTCGGGGAAGGGCTCGGCCATGTTGAAGCTGCGCAGCCCGGCCTCCACGTGCCCCACGGGGACGCGCTCGAGGAAGGCCGCCCAGGCCACGACGAAGGTGGTGAGGGTGTCGCCGTGCACGAGCACGTAGTCGGCCTCGAGCTCGCGCAGGGCGCGGGCCGCCTGGGGCAAAATGCGCGCGGCGAGCTCGGGGAGGGTCTGGCGCTCGGTCATCACGTCGAGGTTGCGCTCGGCGGGCACGTTGAACAGCGAGATGGCCTGGAGCAACTGCTCGCGGTGCTGCCCGGTGAGCAGCACCACGGGCTCGAGGCCCGGCGTTTCCTTGAGGGCGTGGTACACCGGGGCCATCTTGGTGGCCTCGGGGCGGGTTCCGAAGGCGAGGACGACGCGCTTCATAAGCCTTGCAAGTCTATCGCACCCGGCCCTCGGGGGCGACAGGCCCCGCGAGGCTCAGCGGCGGCGCAGCTCCTCCAGCGGCACCGCGCGGGTGTGCTCGGTCTTCTCCCAGCGGCCCTGGTCGCGCACCAGCCACAGGGCGCTGAAGACGGGGATGGCCCAGCTCAGCCCGAAGCCCACGGTCGCCAAAAGCGCGGGGAGGTAGCGCAGCACCAACCGGCCCGAGTGCAGCGAGGGGGCGATGGCCGTCAACAGCGCCGCGTTCGCCATGCCCAGCCACGAGGCCACCACGCCCATCTGCCCGGGCAGGCTGTACCCTTCCCCCACGGCGATGAGCACGTAGGCGAGGCCCATCCCCACGAAGTTGAGCAGCATCAGGGCGGGGGAGGCCAGGTAGAGCAGCAGGTCGAGGTGCTGCCAGCGGCGGGTGCGCAGCCAGGCCCGCAGCAGCCGCGGCCCGTAGCGCCCCAGCACCCAGAAGTGCCCCTGCATCCAGCGGGTGCGCTGGCGCACCGAGCTCCGCAGGGTCAGGGGCTTCTCGTCGTAGACGACGGCCCAGTCGTTCCAGTGGACCCGCCCGCCCCCCAGCACCAGCATCGCGGTGTACTCGAGGTCCTCCGTCAGGCTCTGCGGCTGCCAGCCGGTGCGGCGCAGGGTGCGGCTGCGGATGACGCAGCCCGTCCCGCCCAGGGTCCCGGAGAGGCCCAGGTGCTGGCGGGCGAGCTGCCAGAAGCGGTTGGAGTGCCAGTAGGCCAGGGCGATGGCGCGGGTGACCCAACTGTCGTCGGGGTTCTTGGTGTCGAGGTAGCCCTGCACCGCCTCGGCCTCGGGGTGGGCCTCGAGGTAGTCGTTCATGCGCTCGAGGAACTCCGGGTGGGCCAGGTTGTCGGCGTCGAGCATCGCCACCGCGTCGTAGCGCTCGAGCCCGATCTGGCCCAGCGCCCAGCGCAGGGTCCAGCCCTTGCCGCGGCGCTGGGGGTCGTGGCGCTCGAGCACCGTCGCCCCGTGCGCCCGGGCGACGGCGGCGGTGGCGTCGGTGCAGTTGTCGGCGCACACCAACACGTCGAACTCGCCCTCGTAGGTCTGGGCCTGGAGGCTGTGGAGCAGGGGCCCGATCACCTGCGCCTCGTCGTGGGCGGGGATCAACACCGCGAAGCGCCGCAGGGCGCGGGCCCGCGGCAGCGGCCGGGGCCCCTGGAAGCCGCGCAGGCCCAGGAGGAACTGGTACAGCGACGCCAGCAGCAAAACGGTGCCCAGGCCGGCCAATCCGAGTTGAATTATCCACCAAATGGTTGAGTTCAATCCGTCATCAGTATGGCAACGGCGGCCCCCGCGGGGGCCGCCGGAAGGCACAATTCGGCGCGGGTTTCAGGGGGCGGGGAGCTGGCCCTCGAGCTGCCGCTCCTCCCGCCACACCGCCCGCAGCTTGCGCCAGACGGTATACGCCAGCAGCGCCGTGGTCCCGATGGCCGAGGCCACCACCACCTGCGGGGGCACGCTCGGCTGCACGGTCATGGCGATGATGTTGAAGATGAGCGTCAGGACCCATAGGGTCACCGTGGTGCGCCGCTGCGAGAGCCCGCGGGCGAGCAGGATGTGGTGGATGTGGTCCTTGCCCGGGGTGGACATGGGGTTCTGCCGCTGGAGCAGCCGCCGCACGATCACCCGCGCGGTGTCGAAGATGGGCAGCAGCAGGAACAGCGCGGTGGGCACCAGCGAGAACACCGTGGTCACCTTCAGGCTGCCCAGCAGCGCCGTAGCGGCCAGCACGTAGCCGAAGAAGTACGCCCCGGCGTCGCCCATGATGATCTTGGAGGGGTGGAAGTTGTGCCGCAAGAACCCCAGCCCCGCCCCGCTCATGGCGGCGAGCACCAGCGTCGCGGCGGCCCAGCGCGGGTCCTGGGCCGAGACCGCCAGCAGGCTCATGGCGGTGATGTAGCTGATGCCCCCCGCCAGCCCGTCCACCCCGTCCATCAGGTTGATGGCGTTGGTGATGCCCATGACCCATACCACCGTCAGGAAGGTGCCCAGCAGGGGGTCGAGCGCGGTGCCGAAGGCCGTGTCGAAGCGGATGCCCACCGCCACCAGCAGCAAGGCCGCCAGGAACTGCACCGCCAGCCGGAAGAGCGGCGGCAGGCTGAACTGGTCGTCGATGAAGCCCACCAGCACCAGGATCGAGCCTCCCAGCAAGATGGCGAGCACCTGGATCTGCACCTGCTGGATGAGGATGGGGTTGAGCGCGGTAGCCACGATCATCGCCGCGATGACCCCGGCGTAGATCGCCAGCCCCCCGGCGTTGGGCAGAGGCTCCTTGTTGAGCCGGCGCGCGTTGGGCTGGTCGGCCCAGCCCACCTTCAGCGCGAAGCGCCGCACGCTGGGGATGAAGCGCCAGGTGATGACCCAGGCCACCACGAAGGTGAACACCACCGTCAGCCAGCCGGCGCCCGCGGGGTTGGCGATGCCTAAGGACTCGAGAAAATCGCTCATGGCTCGACCCATAGCTTATCGCCGATAGCCCATGGCCGATAGCCGAGCGCCCGGTTGCCTGGGGCTCACGGCTTACGGTGAAAAGCCTTTCCCTACGGGCCGCGGGCTACCGGCTACAGGCCATCGGCGTCACTTCGTGCCGTAGATCCGGTCCCCCGCGTCCCCCAGGCCCGGCACGATGTAGCCGTGGTCGTTGAGGTACTCGTCCACGGCGGCGACCACGATGTCCACGTCGGGGTGGGCTTTGCGCACCCGCTCGACCCCCTCGGGCGCGGCGATGATGCTCATGAGCTTGATCTGGCTGGCCCCCCGCTGCTTGAGCACGTCGATGGCGTGGACCGCGCTGCCCGCCGTCGCCAGCATGGGGTCGGTGAGGAAGACCCGGCGGCCCCCGATGTCCTCGGGGAGCTTGGCGTAGTACTCGACGGGGTTGAGCGTCTGGGGGTCGCGGTAGAGGCCGATGTGCCCCACCCGCGCCGCCGGGACGAGCTTCAAGATGCCGTCCACCATGATCAGCCCGGCCCGCAGGATGGCGACGAGGGCCAACTTCTTGCCCGAGAGCACGTGCGCGGTCATGGAGGTGAGCGGGGTTTCGATGGTGACGGGGTCGAGCTCGAGGTCGCGCATCGCTTCGTAGGCCATGAGCATCGAAACTTCCTCCATCAGCTCGCGGAAGTCCTTGCTCCCGGTGTTCTTGTCGCGCAGGATCGCCAGTTTGTGCTGGACCAGGGGGTGATCGACGACGGTCAGCTTCATCGGGCAAATCGTAACACCGAGGGTGAGGGAGGGTCGATAGCTGGACGCGAGACGCAAGACGCAAGACGCAAGACGCATGTCGTACGTCCTACGTCGTACGCAATACGCCGAACGTCAAACGCGGGACGCCTTAGCCCTCGGCCCTCGGTCCTTGACCCTTGGCCCCTGACTCCTCCCCTAAAGCTCCGGGAACTCCTGGTAGAAGCGCAGGGCCTTGGGCATCTTCTCGGTGACGGCGGATTCGAAGCCTTGGGGTTCGTTGGCGCGGAACCAGTGCATGTCGTGGAGGTAGGTCAGGGGGACCCAGAAGCGCAGGCGGGGCCAGAGGGTGGGGGCGTCGGGGTAGCCGCGGACGATCGAGCGCAGGGCAAAGAGGGCTTGGGGCTCGCCCAGGAGGTCGAGGGTGCCGGTCTTGAGGATGGCGAGGTCGCGGGCGGGGTCGTCGGGGCAGGCGCGCACCCAGTCCACCAGGAAAGCGGCGGGGACGCCGGCGTCTGCTCCGGGGTCGCGCAGGAGGACGTTGCCGGCGTGGGGGTCGCGGTGGCAGAAGGCCTGGGGGGTGCCCGCGACCTCCTCGACGTGCCCCCGCAGCCAGCCCACCAGGCGCTGGGCGTCCTCGAGGTCGTGCAACGTACCCCCGAACTGCTCGAGCCGTGCCTCCAGCCGCTGCTGGCTGACCACGCCCATCTCGGGGATCTGGTGCAATTGGCGGAAGAAGTCGCGCAGGCTCTCCAGCGCCTCGGGGGTGAAGCGCTCGGGGGCGAAGTTCTGGCCGGGGAAGCGGCGGGTGACTAAGACGCCGTTGCCCTCGAGCTCGAAGGCCTCCACCACCCACGCCCCCAGGCCCGCCTTGCTCATGTTGGCGGCCTCGAGGTGCGCCGCGAAGGGGCCCGCGGGCTGGTTGGGCCAGCTCGGCGTGGGGCCGTAGACCTTGCACACCAGCCCGTCGGTGCCGAAGGTGCGGGCCTCGCTCCCCTGGGTCAGGGGCCGCAGCGGGTGGCCGAAGCGTTGCTCGAGCTGGTGCAGCAGGTCGGTCACAGCGGCCCTCACCATACCAAACCTCGCCCCGCGCCCGGGGCGGGCGGCTAAACTCGGGGCATGAGCCGGAAGATCGTTTACAACGGGGTGGAGTATTCCAGCCCCGAGGAGATGCCCCCCGAGGCGCAGCAGGCCTACCGCCGGATGATGGACCTGCTGGGGGACGCCGGCGGCGCCGGCACGCCGGACCTGCTCGAGGGCGTCCTCGAGGGCGCACATCCGGTCGGGATCCGGTCGGTCGAGCGCAGCTACGTGATCAACGGCCAGCGTTACGACAGCCTCGAGGCCGTGCCGCCCGAGCGGCGCGCGCAGCTCGAGGACGCCCTGGCAGAGGCCGAGCGTGCGCTCGGGGAGGAGGCGGCCGCTCCGCTCCACGGCTTCATGGCCCAGGGCCAGGCCCCCGGCGCGGCGCCGTCCGGCCCCGGCTTCCTCGAGCAGGCCTGGCGGGTGCTGCGGGTGCTGCTGGCGCTGGCGGCCCTGGGCTGGCTGCTCAGCCGCATCGCGGCCAACCTGGGCTGACGCCCGCGCCCTCCCCGGCGGGGCCACATGTTCAACCCGCCGCGCGTGGCGGTATCCTGAAGGGTATATGCTGGAGAAACTCAACCAACTCGAAGACGAATATCGGGACCTCGAGGCCAGCCTGGCCGACCCGGCTGTGCTCTCGGAGCAGTCCCGATATCAGCGCCTGTCGCGGCGCTACGCCGAGATGGGCTCACTGATCGGGCTCATCCGCCGCTACAAGAAAGCCCTCGAGGACCTCGAGGGTGCCCGGAGCCTGATGTTCGACCCCGAAATGGGCGAGGTCGCCAAGGCCGAGGTGGTCGAGCTCGAGGCCCGCATCCCGGCGATGGAGCAGGAGCTGGAGGTCATGCTCCTGCCCAAAGACCCCGCCGACGACAAGAACGCCATCATCGAGATCCGCGCGGGCACGGGCGGGGAAGAGGCCGCGCTCTTCGCCCGCGACCTCTACGAGATGCTGCTGCGCTACGCCCAGAAGCTGGGCTTCCAGACCGAGACCCTCGACACCCAGCTCACCGACCTCGGCGGCCTCTCCAAGGTCTCCTTCGAGGTCAACGGCCCCGGCGCCTACGGCGTGTTCAAGTACGAGTCGGGCGTCCACCGCGTGCAGCGGGTGCCGGCCACCGAGACCCAGGGCCGCATCCACACCTCCACCGCCACCGTGGCCGTGCTGGCCGAGGCCGAGGAGGTGGACGTGAAGATCGACCCCGCCGACCTCGAGATCACCGTCTCGCGCGCCAGCGGCCCCGGCGGGCAGGGCGTCAACACCACCGACAGCGCGGTGCAGGTGCTGCACAAGCCCACCGGCATGATCGTGAGCTGCATGGAGTCGCGCAGCCAGATCAAGAACCGCGAGAAGGCGCTCACCATCCTGCGCTCGAGGCTTTTGGAGATCAAGCGCGCCGAGGAGGCCGCCAAATTGCGGGAGAACCGCCTGGCGCAGATCGGCACCGGCGAGCGCAGCGAGAAGATCCGCACCTACAACTTCCCCCAGTCCCGCGTCACCGACCACCGCCTGGAGGGCGAGGACAAGAACCACGACCTCCACACCGTCATCGGCGGCGACCTCTCCGGGTTGCACGCAGCGTTGCGCAAGGCCGACCAGGAACGCCAGCTCGAGGCCCTGACCGAACGGGTCTAGAAAGGGGTGGCGCGATGACGGTGAACACCTGGTTCACCCCTTCCGGCCTTTCGCGAGGGGCGCGATGAGCGCCGGGCTGCGGCGCGAGTTGCTGGTGGCGGCGGCGATTCTCATGGACAAACAGGGGCGGGTGCTGCTCGTCGCCAACGACTGGAGCCGCCGGGGCCACGTGCGCTACACCCTGCCCGGCGGCGCCGTGGAAGCGGGGGAGAGCCTCCCGGACGCCGTGGCGCGCGAGGTGCGGGAGGAGACCGGCCTGCGGGTGAAGAGCATCGAGCACCTGGCCTACGCCGTGCAGATCGAGGACGCCCGCAAGGCCGAGCGCACCATCGCCATGGCCTTCCGGGCCAACTACGACGGCTTGCTCAACCCCCGCGACCCCGACGGCCACATCGTCGAGGCCCGCTTCTTCAGCCTCGAGGAGGTGGCGCAGAAGCTCGAGGAACACCGCCCCTTGCGCGAGCCGCTGCTCGACTACCTGCGCGGGGAGCGCGGCCGCTTCTACGTGTACCCGAGCTGGGGCGGGGAGGGGCGGAAGATCTGAACGCTGATGGCGGATAGCCCATAGCCGGGGGCGGGTCGTACGTGCTGCGTCGTACGTCCTACGCCGTACGCAAAACGCAAGACGCGAGACGCCTTGTTCCCCCCTTAGCAAGGGGGGTTAGGGGGGATAAACCCTCCCCGCGCGGGGAGGGACCGGCCAGCGACGCCGAGGCCTTCGTGCAGGCATCAAACCTTCCCCGCGCGCGGGGAGGGACGGGGAGGGGTCTACCATGAGCCACACGCCACAGGCCACAAGCTGACGGCTGACGGCTGATAGCTGACGGCTTAGCGCTTCCCGCTCCTCACTCCCCGAACCACTCGACAACCTTCTGCCTTGCCTGCTCCTTCACCGCTGGGTTGATGTAGGTGGCGACGGTGCCTACGGCGAATGCCAGCACCGTTAAGTCGTCGGTGTACCCTACCCCCACCAGCAAGTCGGAGATGGCATCGACCGGAAGGATGAAGTAGGCCAGCGCGCCGAGGATGGTCCGTTTGGCCCAGGCCGGGGTTTCAGGGCGCTTGTAGGCGTAGTAAAGCCACAGCGCCTTCTCCACCACCTCGCGGCCGGCCCGGCGGGCGAAGCGGTTGACCTTGCGCCAGAACGAGCGCTCGTTGAGGCGCTCGGTGGCCTCGAGGTTGGGGGGAGAATAGAGCTGGATTTCTTCAGCCATTCTTGGATCCTCCACGTGCGACGGTAGGTCGTGAAAATCATCGTAGCAGGCAGAGGGGCTTCCGCTGTGACCTCCTCCCTTGCGCGGCGGGGCGAGGAGGGCTGGGGATCGTGCTCAGGGCCGCTCTCCGTGGGCTGGACTGTGACTCAGCACCCAAGGAGGGTGAGGGAAATTTAAATATTCTTTCACCACGCAGTTCCCCAAGCACTGCGTTCTCAACTTGGAGGAGCCTATGCGACTAAAGCTTTTGGCCGCAGTGTTCGCTCTTGTCGGGCTGCCAGTGGCACTGGCCCAGCCCCGCACCCTCGTGATCGCGCAGGGTACCGACCCCACCACCCTCGACGCGCCGCTGGCTACCGATTCCCCCTCGGCCACCGTGGTGACCCACGTCGCCGAGACGCTGTTCGAGTACGAGCCGGACGGCCGCATCACCCCCAAGCTGGTCGAGCGCTACAGCTTCAGCCCGGACCGCAAGGTGCTCACCCTCACCCTGCGGCGGGGGGTCAAGTTCCACGACGGCACCGACCTCAACGCTGAGGCGGTGAAGTTCAACCTCGAGCGCCTCATGGCGCCCGAGACCGCCTCGGCCTTCGCCTTCCTGCTGCGGGGCCGGGTGAGCGCGATCGAGACCCCCGACCCGCTCACCGTGCGCCTGCGGATGCCTGAGCCCTTCGGCCCGGTGCTCGCCCACCTCACCCACAGCAGCACCGCCATCCAAAGCCCCGCCGCGATCCGCCGCCTGGGCGCCCAGTACCGCGACAACCCTGTGGGCACCGGCCCCTACAAGTTCGACCGCTGGCAGAAGGGCCAGTTCGTAGAACTCGTGCGCAACGACGGCTACTGGGGCAATAAGGCCTCCATCGAGCGGGTGCGTTTCCTGGCCGTGCCTGAGGGCACCACCCGCATGGCTCTCGTGGAGACCGGCCAGGCCCACGTGGCGGTGCGGGTGCCCCCGCAGGACGTCGCCCGGCTCAACGCTAACCCGGCCATCGACGTAGTGCGCACCCCCAGCGTGCGGACCATCTTCCTCTACTTCAACACCACCAAGAAGCCTTTCGACGACCCCCGGGTGCGCAAGGCCCTGAACCACGCCATCAACAAGGAAGAGATCGTCAACTTCGTGCTCGGAGGGTTCGGACGCGCCTCCGACGCACCCATCAGCCCCGGCATCTTCGGCTACCAGAAGACCGGCAACTACCCCTACAACCCCAGCTTGGCTCGCCAGCTCCTCGCCCAGGCCGGCTACAACGCCCAGAACCCGCTGCGCTTCACCCTGCACAGCCCCAACGGGCGCTACCTGCAGGACATCCGCGTGGCCGAGGCCATCCAGAGCCAGCTCCGCGCGGTAGGGGTGCAGGTCCAGATCGAAACCCTCGAGTGGGGCGCCTACCTGGCCAAGACCAACCAGCCGCAGGCCCAGAACGAGATCCAGGTAGCCATGCTGGGCTGGGGTACCGTGACCGGCGACGCCGACTACGGGCTCTACGCCCTCTTCCACAGCTCGCAGCACGCCCCCAACGGCTTCAACCGGGGTTTCTACCGTAATCCGCAGCTCGACCGCATCCTCGATCAGGCCAGGGTTGCCGCCGACCCCCAGGCCCGCCAGCGGCTCTACCGGTCGGCCATGCAGATCGTCTACAACGACGCCCCTTGGATCTTCCTGCATTCGGAGTCGCAGGTCACGGCCGTTCGCAAGGAGGTGCAGGGCCTGGTGGTCCACCCCACCGAGCGCATCATCGCCTACGCGGCCTCCTTGGGGGCCAGGGCCGAGCGCTAGGCCGTCCCGGGGGTGGGATAGTGCCCACCCCCGATTTTCTTTATGGCTGTATACGTCGTACGTCGTCTCCTGATCGTCCTCCCCACCCTGCTGGGGGTGCTGCTGGTGGTGTTCCTCATGGTG
This sequence comes from Calidithermus terrae, assembly GCF_003574345.1. NCBI lineage: Bacteria > Thermotogati > Deinococcota > Deinococci > Thermales > Thermaceae > Calidithermus > Calidithermus terrae. The sequence goes on along the minus strand of NZ_QXDL01000067.1, from coordinate 7,998 downwards.
CGGCTGGCCCCCGGCGACCCGGCCCAGCTGCTGGCGGGCGAGTTCGCCACCCCCGAGACTTTGGCCGCCATCCGCGAGCGCTTCGGGTTGGATGAGCCTTTGCCCACCCAGCTCGGGCTCTACCTGGTCAACCTGGTCCAGGGCGATCTGGGGCAGTCCACCCGCACCCGCAGCCCGGTCACCCACGAACTCGCCACCTACTTCCCCAACACCGTGGTCCTGACCCTGGGGGCGATGGCGGTGGCCCTTCTCATCGGCATCCCCGCGGGCATCATCGCGGCCATTCGTCCCGGCACGGTCCTCGACCTCCTGGCGATGCTGGGAGCTTTGATCGGGGTTTCGATGCCGGTGTTCTGGTTCGGGCTCATGGCGATCCTGATCTTCTCGGTGGAGCTGGGCTGGTTCCCGGTGGCCGGGACCGGTTCTCTGGCCCACCTGGTCTTGCCCTCGCTCACCCTGGGGACCGGGACGGCGGCCATCCTGGCCCGCATGACCCGCAGCGCGATGCTCGAGGTGCTCTCGCAGGACTACATCCGCACCGCGCGCGCCAAGGGGCTCGCCGGGCAGGTGGTGGTCTTCAAGCACGCCCTGCGCAACGCCATGATCCCGGTGGTGACGATCGCCGGCTTGCAATTCGGCGGCCTGCTGGAGGGGGCGGTGATCACCGAGACGGTTTTCGCCTGGCCGGGCATCGGCCAGCTCCTGGTGGGCTCGATCCTGGCCCGCGATTACCCGGTGGTGCAGGGGGCGGTGCTGCTCATCGCCTTGGTCTTCATCCTCATCAACCTTGTCGTGGACTTGTTGTACGGAGCCTTCGACCCGAGGATTCGCTATGACTGACGCCCAGCCCAGTGCCCGCCCCAAACGTGAGGTCCCCCGCTGGCGGCGGCGGTTGTTCAGGAGTTGGCTGGCCCGGGTGGGCTTTCTCTTCATCGGCTTCTTCGTTTTCGTGGCGGCCTTCGCCCCCTTCATCGCCCCTTACAGCCCGGTGGAGCAGAGCCTACGGGCCACCTACGTCCCCCCGCTGGCCGGCCTCAGCCTGCGCGGCCCGGAGGGGCGGTTGGGCATCTGGGTCAGCCCGGTGGCCCGCACCCCACTGGGCGAGCTGCAGGTCGATACCAGCCAGCAGTACCCGGTGCGCTTCTTCGTACGGGGTGAGCCGTGGGTCTGGTGGGGCGGACTGCTGAGAAGCGACCTCCACCTCTTCGGGGTGGACGGGCCGGAGAAGGTCTACCTGCTGGGAGCCGACGAGCAGGGCCGCGACGTGCTCTCGAGGCTGGCTTACGGGGCCTGGATCTCCTTGTCCATCGGGCTCATCGCGGTGGGGATCGGGATGGCGGTGGGGGTGCCGCTGGGGGCCGTCTCGGGGTATTACGGCGGGCGGCTGGACCTGGTGGTGCAGCGTGGCGTGGACATCATGCTCTCCTTCCCCGGCATTTTGCTCGCCATCGTGCTGGTGGCGACCCTAGGGACCGGCCTGACCAACGTCATGATCGCGGTAGGGATCGCCTCGATCCCCAGCTACGCCCGTCTGGTGCGGGCCGGCGTGATGTCCCTGCGGGACAGGGAGTACGTGGAGGCCGCCCGTGCCCTGGGCAACCCCGACCGCCACATCCTGCTGCGCCACGTCCTTCCCAACACGCTGGCCCCGATCATCGTGCAGTCGAGCGTGCAGATGGCGGTAGCCATCCTCTTCGCGGCTGGGCTCGGTTTTCTGGGTCTGGGGGCGAGGCCGCCCGAGCCCGAGTGGGGGCTGATGCTGGCCCGCGGGCGCGAGTACCTGGCTACCGCCCCCCACGTAGCCACTTTCCCCGGCCTGGCCATCATGTTCGTGGCTCTGGGCTTCAACCTGCTGGGCGACGCCCTGCGCGACGCGCTCGACCCCAGGACGAACAGGTGAGGGAACGGGCCGGGCGGTTGCCTTTGTCCAGGCCCTGTGTATACTCGTGGCGTAGTCTAGACCACCCTTGCAGATATCCGCGCGCCCCCATTGGCGCGGGAAGGTGGTTCTACGTGGTGAAAGGAGTGTGAGGTATGAGACGTCAATGGCTGATGGCTCTGGCCCTGAGCGCCCTCGCGAGCGCCGGGCTGGCCCAGAGGACCCTGGTATTCGGGCACGAGGGTGAGCCGGTGAACCTCGAGTCCGGCAACATTACCGACGGGGTTTCGATTTACGCCCAGCGCCAGATTTACGACACCCTCGTAGACTTCAAGGCCGGCTCCACCGATCCCATCCCGGCGCTGGCGACGAGCTGGTTCGCCTCCCCCGACGGCAAGAGCTGGACCTTCCGCCTGCGCCAGGGCGTCAAGTTCCACGACGGCACCGACTTCGACGCCAACGCCGTGCTCTTCAACGTCAACCGCTGGTGGGACCCCAAGGACGCCAGCCGCATCCAGGGCGGGGCCAACTACGAGATCTGGGGTGAGCTCTTCGGCGGCTACAAGGGCACCGACGGCAGCTTCCTCAAGGCCGTGCGCGTGGTGGACAAGTACACCATCCGCTTCGACTTCGGCGCCCCGCTCCCGTACTTCCCCGTGGCTATCGGCGCGGGCTACTTCGGCATCGCCTCTCCGGCCGCCATCAAGGCCCAGGGCGCCAAGTACGGCACCCCCGCGGGCGGCGCGGTCGGCACCGGCCCCTACCGCTTCCGCGAGTGGCGCGTCGGCGACCGCCTGATCCTGGAGAAGAACCCCACCTTCTGGAAGCAGGGCCTGCCCAAGACCGACGCGCTGGTGATGCGCTTCATCAAGGACCCCGCCGCCCGGCTGGCCGAGCTCAAGGCGGGCTCCATCGACCTCACCATCCAGATCCCCCCGGCCAACCTCGGCGCCATCGAGTCGGACCGCAACCTCGACCCGGTGCTGCGCCCCTCCTTCAACGTGGGCTACCTCGCCCTCAACCCCTCCTACAAGCCCCTCTCCGACGTGCGCGTGCGCCAGGCCATCGCCATGGCGATCAACAAGAAGGCCATCGTGCAGGCCTTCTGGGGCAAGCTGGGCGAGACCAACGGCCACTTCACCCCCAGCTCCTTCAAGACCTACTGGTCCTCTGAGGTCACCGACTACGAGTACAACCCCACCAAGGCCAAGCAGCTCCTGGCCCAGGCGGGCTACCCCAACGGCTTCGACCTCGAGTTCTGGTACATGCCGGTCTCCCGCCCCTACTTCCCCACGCCCAAGGAGATCGCCGAGGCCATGGGCGCCGACCTCTCGGCCATCGGGATCAAGGTCAAGTTCCAGACCAAGGACTGGGCCACCTACCTCGACGACCGCAAGAAGGCCCCCGGCTTCCAGGCCTACATGCTGGGCTGGACCGGCGACTACGGCGACCCCTCCAACTTCTTCGACCCCCACTTCGCCTCGCCCATCACCGACCTCTTCGACGCCGCGGGCAAGCAGCTCGACGTGAAGGAGCTCAACGCCCTGCTCGCCCGGGGCTCGAGCTCGTCCAACCAGGCCGAGCGCATCCGGATCTACCAGCAGGCCGACAAGATAGCCTTCGACCTGGCCCTGCGCATCCCCATCGTCCACAGCCAGCCCCTGCTCGCCAAGCGCAAGAACATCAGCGGCTGGGTGCCCTCGCCGCTGGGCAGCGAGAGCCTGGAAGACGTGGTCAAGACCAACCTCTAGCCCTCACGATCGCCGCAGGGGCGCAGCGTGCTGCGCCCCTGCTCCTTTGCGTCCTCCGCCCGGCGGGGTTCACAAATTATGCCCTGCTCGGTATTATCGGCAGACAGGTGTATACATGTGGGCTTATGTCGCTCGCCGTCTGCTGGGCTTGATCCCGGTGCTGTTCGGAATTTCGCTGCTGGTGTTCGGCTTCCTGCGCGCCATCCCCGGCGACCCGGCGGTGGTGATGCTGGGCGAGCGGGGCACGCCCGAGCAGGTCGAGGCGCTGCGCGAGAAGCTGGGGCTCAACCGGCCCATCCCCGAGCAGTACCTCATCTTCGTGGGCCAGCTCCTGCAGGGCGACCTGGGCCGCAGCACCTTCAGCCTGCTCGAGGTGCGCTCCCTGCTTATCGCCAAGTGGCCCGCCACCTTCGAGCTGGCGGTCGCGGCCATGCTGGTGGCCATAATCATCGGGGTGCCGCTGGGCATCCTGGCGGCGGTGCGTAAGAACAGCATCTGGGACAACCTGGCGACCAGCTTCGCCCTCATCGGGGTGTCGCTGCCGGTGTTCTGGCTGGGCCTGATGCTGGTCTACCTCTTCGCCGTCAACCTCCAGTGGCTGCCCTCGGGCGGGCGGCTGTCGGTCGAGGCCGACGCCTTCTTCCGCCCCATCACCGGCTTCTACGTCCTCGACTCCCTCCTCCAGCGCAACGGGGTGGCCGACGTGCTCTCGCACCTGGTCCTGCCGGCCATCACCCTGGGCACCATCCCGCTGGCCATCCTCACCCGCATCACCCGCAGCGCCATGCTCGAGGTGCTCTCGCAGGACTACGTGCGCACCGCCCGGGCCAAGGGCCAGACCGAGCGGGTGGTGATCTGGCGTCACGCGCTCAAGAACGCGCTGCTGCCCGTAGTAACCATCATCGGCCTGCAGTTCGGCACCCTGCTGGGCGGGGCCATCCTCACCGAGACCATCTTCAGCTGGCCGGGCATCGGGAGCTGGATCTACGAGGGCATCATCAACCGCGACTACCCGGTGGTGCAGGGCGGGGTGGTCTTCGTGGCCTTCGTCTTCGTGCTCATCAACCTGCTCGTTGACCTCTCCTACGCCCTGCTGGACCCGCGCATCCAATACCGATAAGGAGACCCATGGCTGCGACCGCGACCGCCCCCTCCCGCGTGGAAACCCCCACGCGCATGGCGCTCAAGCGCTTCATGAAGTCCACGTCGGGCAAGATCGGGCTGGTGATGGCCACCTTTTTGGTGCTCGTCGCCCTGCTGGCCCCGGTCTTCCGCCCCTACAACCCCGCCACCGACCGCGACTTCCTCAACATCAAGAAGCCCCCCTCGGCCGAGCGCCTCTTCGGCACCGACAACCTGGGCCGCGACGTGTTCACCCGCGTCATCCACGGCAGCCGCATCTCCTTGCAGGTGGGGCTGATCGCGGTGGGCCTGAGCCTGACCATCGGCACCCTGCTGGGCCTGATGGCGGGCTACTTCCGGGGGGGCCTCGAGGTCTTCATCGGCTGGATCACCGACATCCTGCTGGCCTTCCCCAGCACGCTGCTGGCTATCGCCATCGTGGCGGTGCTGGGCTCGAACCTCACCAACGCCATGATCGCGGTGAGCGTCACCCAGATCCCCATCTACATCCGCCTGGCCCGCAGCGTGGCGCTGAGCGTGCGCGAGCTCGAGTTCATCCAGGCGGCCACCGCGCTGGGGGCCCCCAACCGCCGCATCCTGCTGCGCCACCTGCTGCCCAACGCCCTGCCGCCGGTGATCGTGCAGGCCACCCTCTCCATCGGCACGGCCACGCTCGAGACCGCCGCGCTGGGCTTTTTGGGCCTGGGGGCCCAGCCCCCTGCGCCCGAGTGGGGCGCCATGCTCTCCGACGCCTTCCGGCAGGGGCACTGGCTCGACGCGCCGTGGATGATGGTGTTCCCCGGCTTCTTCATCCTGCTCACCGTGCTGGCTTTCAACCTGTTGGGCGACGGGCTGCGCGACGCGCTCGACCCGCGGGCGAATAAATAGGCCGGAAAGCCCACCGGGGCGCTTTTCTCATCTTCCTGGCTTAGGATGTGCCTATGAAGCGACTGCTGGCACTGCCGCTGCTGCTCCTGGGGCTCTCGGCCTGCGTTTTCGAGCCCCAGCGCCCCTATTACAACGTCACCGACGTGCAGATGTTCTTCCCCGACTCCAGCGAGCGCTGGCTGTACTTCTACGGCGACAGCATGCTGGTCGTCGGCGAGCAGCGCAGCCTGAGCCTCGAGCCCAAGCCCGAGGGCCAGAACAACGTCTGGGAGGTCAAGGAAGCGCTTTGGGTCAACAAAGAGCCCGTGCTGCGCGAGGTGTCCCCGCGCAGCAACCGCACGGTGGCCCGCACCGTGTCCACCATCCCCTCGGGAAACCTGGTGGTGCAGGCCGACCAGGAGATCAAGTCGGCGTGGTACTACGACGGCTCCCGCTGGTACCAGCTCAGCGCTTCGGTGGGCGTGAACCGGCAGGTCGTCGCCCGGCCCGAGGCCCGCACCCCCGACCTCGACGGGCTCACGGGCGCCGAGGAGCAGGTGGTGCTGCGGGAGGTCCTGGCCCGCCGGGGCAACCGCCCGGTGGTGCTCTACGAGATCACCCCGCCGCTGCCGCGGTTGCGGCTCGAGCCCGGCCCCTTCCTCTACCGCCAGGCCGGATTGGTGGTGCAGTATGGAGTACCCCAGGAGATCGTCGTGAACCCCGAACCCGCTCGAGTCGAGGTGCTGGGCCAGGGCTCGCAGAGCGGCTACAGCGACACCTCGCCGCTCGCCTACCTCGCCACCACCCCCATCAGCTACTCGCGCTTCCGCAACCTCCTGCCCGACGCCCCCAACTTCGCCTTCAACGACGCCAGCCTGGCGGCGCTGTTCATCGGCCAGAAGCCCACGGGCGGCTACTCGGTGCGCTTCGTCTCGGCGCGCCAGCAGGGCTCGACCTGGGAGATCACGGTCAGCCTGACCAGCCCCGCCCCCGGCTCCGTCGTGACCCAGGTCATCACCAGCCCCTACCTGCTGCTCCAGATCCCCGGCAAGCCCAGCAAGGTGGTCTTCCGGGACACCTCCGGGCGGGTGATCGCGGAGGGGACCGCGCTGGTGCAGTAGGGCCGGACGCCGAACGCCATAGGGCGAGCCACCGGCTCGCCCTTTCCTATGCCTGGTACGGCGCGGACCCCAACCGCCGGAGCACCTCCCCGACCAGGTACAGCGAGCCGGTCACCAGAACGGGCTCTTGGCCCCCAGCCGCCCGGCGGGCGTCCTCGAGCGCCTCCAGCGGGTCGTCGAAGAACGGCGCGCCGTGCACCGCGCCCAGCGCCGCCGCGTCCAGGGCCCCCTCGCCGGCGCGGGCGTAGCGCACCGAGCGGGCTTTGGGCAGCAGGATTTCCAGCACCTGGCGGTAGTCCTTGCGGGGGAAGCCGCCGTAGACGAGGTGGTAGGCGCCCAGCTCCTGGGCCAGGGCTCGAGCGGCGGGGGGGTTGTGCGCCCCGTCGAGGGTGAGCTCGAGGCCCCGCCACTCCACGCGCTGCAAACGCCCGGGGTGCTGCGCCCGGGCGATCCCCCGGGCGATGGTTTCCTCCGGCAGGCCCAGCAGGCGGGCGGTGGCGACGGCCAGCCGCGCGTTGGCGCGCTGGAAGGCCCCGGGCAGCGCGGGCGGGCAGGGGAGGTCGAACAGGGCGTCGCCGTCGCCGAGGACGTGGAGGGGGGCGCCCACCCCCTGCGCGACCTCCCGGACGACCCCCAGGGGAGGGCCCTCGGCCGCCGTCACCAGCGGCACCCCCGGGCGGGCCGCCCCGGCCTTGTCGCGGGCGACGGCCTCGAGCGAGCCGCCCAGCGCCTCGAGGTGGTCCTCGCCCACGTTGGTCAGCACCACGGCCTCGACGCGGGGCAGCACCCGCGTGGCGTCGAGCCGCCCGCCTACGCCGGCCTCCACCACGGCCAGCTCGACCCCCGCCTCGGCGAAGTGCCGGAAGGCGAGCGCGGTGCTGTAGTCGAAGAAGGCCACCCGCTCGGGGAAGCTCTGCCGCCGGGCCCACCCCACGAACTCCACGACCGCCTCCCGGGGGATCAGGCCCCGGTAGGTGCGGATGCGCTCACGGAAGTCCACCAGGTGGGGGCTGGTGGTGGCCCCGTAGCGCTTGCCGGCCGCCCGGAGGATGGCCTCCAGGAACGCCACCACGCTCCCCTTGCCGTTGGTCCCCACCACGTGCACGGCAGAAAACCGCCCCTCAGGGCGCCCCAACCGCTCGAGCACCGCCCGCACGCGCTCGAGCCCGCGCGGCCCCCCGGCCCGGGTCTGGCGGAAGAGCCAGGCTACGGCTTCGTCGTAGGTCACGGGCTCATTGTAGGGGTAGGGGAGAGGGGG
>NZ_QXDL01000066.1:0-18989 GCF_003574345.1 Calidithermus terrae | reverse complement strand
CCTGGGCGGTGGGCTTGGGGGTGGGCAAGGGGATGGGCTGGCGGTCGAAGCGGTTGGCCTCGGCGTAGCGGGCCAGGGCCACCAAGCGGCGTGCGGCCTGGGCCTGGCTGAGGCCTTCAGGGAGCTCGAGGAGCGCGGCCTCGAGCTGGGGAATGGCGGCGACCACCCGCGCCCCGACCCGCCGGGCGATGGCCTCGAGGTTGGCCCGGTCTTTATAGCCCACCACCAGCTGCCGCTCCTGGGGGATGGCGAGGGCCGGGCTCGAGCCGTCCGCGGGGGGGCGGTTCTGGACGCCACAGGCCGCCAAGAGGCTCAGCAGGACGATCAGAAGAACCTGGCGCATGTTCAGTAGCTCCCGTCTCCGGTCACGAATTCGTTCCACTCGCCGGTGCAGACCGGACCGCCGAAGTTGCACACGCCCAGCGGGTGGAAGATGTTCCAGATGTCTTGGGCGATGGAGATGGCCTCGACGCGGGCCGGGTCGGCGGGGTCGAAACTCACCGCCGCGGCCGAGAGGTCGAAGGAGTAGGCGTGGTGGGCCTCGAGACGGCCCAGGCTGGCCGCGCCGTCGGCGTTGTAGGCCACGCTGTAGGTGTTGCCGCTGACCACGAGGTCGGCGTCAGAGAACAACCGCCCGGTGGAGAAGTAGGGGGACCAGATGAAGTACTCCCCCTGCTGCGGGTAGTCCAGGACAAAGGGCGCGAACAGGCGCTGGTCGCCGACCACCCGGCTCACGCTCCAGGAAAAGGTGGGGCGCACCGACACGCCGGTCTGGTTCTTCGACGGGCTGAGCAGGCTCACCGTGAAGCGGTCCAGGGGAGTGGTGGCGAGCACCGGCCCGGCGGCGGCGGTGCTGCCCACGGCATCGACCCGGTAGTAGACCCTCCGGCCTACCGCCAACTGCGGGCTGCTGTCGTTGTAGGCCCGGGCGGCGCCGCCCAAGGTGGCGATCCTGGCGAAGGTGGAGCCGTCGAAGGAGCGCCAGACCTCGAAGCGGTCGGGGTTGGTGCCGCTGTAGCCCCAGGAAAGCTCGACCCACAGCGTGCTGTCGGCGGAAGGGGCCCCCTGGACCGAGATGCCGGAGGCGGCGGGCAGGCGCACGGCGGTGGGCTTGGGAGGACCGTAGAACCCGACCGCCTGGGCCAAGGTGACCGACAGCACCTGGAAGGCGGTCACGGGGGTGACGGTGGGGCTGGCCGTGCCTTGGGCGAAGTCGAGGTAGTAGATGCGGTGTACCCGGTTGTCGTTGACGTCGTAGGCCACGACCTCGAAGGTCGTGGGGCCGTTCACCCCGGCGACGGCCGCGCCGGAGAGTTGCCGGTTACCGGTGTCGGGCCCGCTGACGTCAGCGGCCCAGCTAAATCGCGGGTTGGAGAAGAAGCCGGAGCCGGGGGTCTTGGCGAGGCCCGCGTAGATGAGCCGGGTCATGTTCCCGCTGCCCTGGGCCGTGGCGGTGATGCGGAAGGGGACGCAGGCCTGGGCCCGGGTCACGCCGGCGAAGTCCGCCCCGGCGGCGATATCCCCGCACCCACCCGCGCCGGTGGTCACGGAAAGGCTGGGGGGGGTGGTGGCGAGGCCGGGGTTGGCCGCGCGCTTCTGCACCACGCCGATGGGACCCAGGTCGGCCTCGAGGCGTAGCCCCTCGACGCGGCTCCCTGCGTAGCCCGGCTTGCTGAAGCTGAGGCTGTAGGTCCCCGCAGGCAGGTGCAAGGTGAAGGCCCCGTCGCTGTCGGTGACCGCGGAGGCCGGGCTTCCGTCCACCGTGACGGTGCTCCCCGCCACCGCAGCCCCGGCGTTGTTGTCCACCACCAAGCCCGTGAGCACGAGCGGGCCATAGACCACGCTCACGGTGGCACTGCCCTTGAGGCCGAGCGCGTCGTAGGCGTTGACGGTGAGGGTGTTGCTGCCCTCGCGGAGGCCGCTGACGGCGAAGCTGAACTCGACCTGTGCCCCCACCGCGACGCCCACCTCCTGCTCGGCGCCGCCGTTGAGCTGGTAGGTCAGGCGGGTCACGGCCTGGTCATCGCCGGCCCTGCCCACGACGTTCACGCCCGTGCGGTTGAGCGTGGTCCCGGTAGCAGGCTGGGTGATGGCGACGCTCGGCGCCCCAGGCTGGTACTTGATGCTGACCTGAGCGCTAGCCTTCAGGCCGAGCGCGTCGTAGGCGCTCACGGTGACGACGTTGTTGCCCTGGGCCAGGCCGCCGACGCTGAAGCCGAAATCGACCTCGGCCCCAGGGGTGATCGGCACTTCCGCCTCGGCCCCGCCGTTGAGGCGGTAGGTGAGCCGGGTGACCTGCTGGTCGTCGGTGGCCTTGCCCCTCACGGTCACGCCGGCGACGTTGACGATTGCCCCGGCGTCCGGTTGGGTGATGCTGACGCTGGGCGCCCCGGGCTGGTACTTGACCCTGAGCTGCGCGCTGCCCTTGTTGCCCGCGGCGTCGTAGGCGTTGAGGGTGATCACGTTGTTGCCCTGCTCCAGGCCGCCGACGTCGATCTCCAGCTCGACCTGCTTCTGGGCGGAAACGTCCACCCGCTGCTCGGGACCCCCGTTGAGCTGGTAGGTGACCCGAGTGACCGCGCGCTCGTCCGCGGCAGTGCCGCGAACCTCCACGCCGTTGGTGTTCACGGTAGCGCCGTCGGCGGGCTGGCTGACCCGCACGACGGGGGGGCTGGTGTCGGCCGGGGTACACCCGAACAGCACAAGCGCTCCGGCCAGCCCGGCGTAAAGAAGCTTAAGCCTCACGTTCTTCCTCTCCTCGATCTGTAGCTAAGCAGCAAGGAACTCCGCCCGAGCACCCGCAGCGCTCGGGAGTCCGGAGCAATTTCATAAAGTCGGCAGGTCTATCCGGGAAAAAGCTTTTCTAAAGGGTTTCTCTCACCCCCTTCCGCCTATCGAATCTCGTAAAATATACCCACTCCGAAATCGGCCAGTCAAGTGCCTTCCAGGTAAAGGGCGCGGTAGGCCACGGGCGGGACCCTCGCGCCGCCCCGGGGTTCGGGTGGCTGGCCTGCCCCGCCCCCCGGCCTTTGTGTTAGACTCTTGCCGTTGTCCACCAGGCCGCCCCGTGAGACGGCGACGGACAGCGAGTGATCCGGGTGATCCCGAGCCTATCCCCTCTTTTCCTGCCAACCGACGACGGAGCAGTGTACCGCCAGGCCCTGGGGCCTGGCGTGAATCGTTTTGAGCCCCGGCACGGCGGGGCCTCACGGAGAGCCGGATGATCGAGCGCTACCAAACCCCCGAGATGCAGGCGCTTTGGACGGAGGCCCGCAAGTACCAGGCCTGGGCCGTGGTCGAGCAGCACGCCCTCGAGGCCTGGGAGGAGCTGGGCGTGGTGCCCAGGGGCGTGGCCGCCAAGCTGGCCGAAGGGCTGGAGCGAAGGCCCATCGACGCGGCCTTCGCCGCACAGGTCGAGGAGCTCGAGACCCAGACCCGCCACGACATCGTGGCCTTCACCCGGGTGCTCTCGGCGTGGGTGGGCGACGCGGAGGTGGCGCAGTGGCTGCACTTCGGCCTCACCAGCACCGACGTGGTGGACACCGCGCAGAACCTCCTGCTCGTCGAGGCGCTGCGGCTCATCGAGGCCGAGCTCGAGGGCGTCCAGCAGGCCCTCAAGCAGCTCGCCGTGCGCTACAAGCACACCCCGGCGGTGGGGCGCACCCACGGGGTCCACGCCGAGCCCACCAGCTTCGGGCTGCGCTTTTTGGCCTTCTACGCCGCGCTAGGGCGCGACGCCGAGCGCCTGCGGCGGGCCCGCGAGGCCGTCGGGGTCGCCATGCTCTCGGGCTCGGTGGGCAACTACGCCCACCTCGAGCCCGCCGTCGAGGCCTACGTGGCGCGCAAATTGGGGCTGGCGGTCGAGCCGGTCTCGACCCAGGTGGTCCCCCGCGACCGCCACGCCGAGCTCATGGGCGCGCTGGCCGTCCTGGGCGCCGACCTCGAGCGCGTCGCCGTCGAGCTGCGCCACCTCCAGCGCACCGAGGTGCTCGAGGCGCAGGAGCCCTTCGGCTACAAGCAGACCGGCTCCTCCTCCATGCCCCACAAGAAGAACCCGGTGGCGCTGGAGAACGTCTCGGGGCTGGCGCGGCTGCTGCGCTCGAACCTGCAGGCCGAGCTCGAGAACGTGGCGCTGTGGCACGAGCGCGACATCAGCCACTCCTCGGTCGAGCGGGTCATCCTCCCCGACTCCACCACCCTGGCCCACTACATGCTGCGCCGCCTCCGGCGGGTGCTCGAGGGGCTGGTGGTCTACGAGGCCAACGTCGCGCGCAACCTGGCCCTCACCCGGGGGCTGGTCTACTCGCAGCGGGTGCTGGGGCTGCTGGTGGAGGCGGGCATGGACCGCACCGCCGCCTACGAGGTGGTGCAGCGCAACGCCCTGAGGAGCTGGGAGGAGGGCCGCGACTTCCGCGAGCTGCTCGAGGCCGACCCGGGGTGCCCGGTGAAGGGCGAGGCGCTGGCCCCGGCCTTCGACCCGGCGTACTTCCTGCGGCACGTGGACGCGATCTACGCCCGTTTCGGGCTTTAGGGGGAGGGGTAAGATGGGTAAACCCTTTCCCTCGTTGTTCAGCTAGGCGGTGAGGCCGATGACGGAGAAACTGTACGAGGGCAAAGCCAAGATCGTGTACCCGGGCCCCGAGGCCGGGACCTACCGGGTGTACTACAAGGACGACGCCACCGCGTTCAACGCGCAGAAGCGGGGCACCATCGCGGGCAAGGGAGCGGTCAACAACCGCGTCTCGGCCCGGCTCTTCCGCCACCTCGAGGCCCAGGGCGTGCCCACCCACTTCCTGCGCGAGCTCTCCGAGCGCGAGATGCTGGTGCGGCAGGTCGAGATCGTGCCGCTGGAGGTCATCGTCAGGAACCGCACCGCCGGGACCTTCGCCAAGCGCTACGGCGTGGAGGAGGGCCGCCCCCTCCCCCGCCCGCTGGTGGAGTTCTCCCTCAAGAACGACGCCCTGGGCGACCCCCTGATCTACGACGACGCCGCGCTGGCGCTGGGCCTCGTCGGCGAGGCGGAGCTGGCCCGCATCCGCGAGCTGGCCCTGCGGGTCAACGAGGCGCTGAAGGCCTTCTTCCTCGAGCGCGGCCTCGAGCTCATCGACTTCAAGCTCGAGTTCGGCCGCCTGGAGGGCGGGGAGATCGTGCTGGCCGACGAGATCAGCCCCGACACCATGCGGCTGTGGGAGGTGGGGACCGGCGAGAAGATGGACAAGGACCGCTTCCGCCGCGACCTGGGCGGGGTGGAGGAGGCCTACCAGGAGGTGCTGCGCCGGGTCGTCGGGGGCGCGGGGTGAAGGCCGGGTTTTTGGCGTTTGGCGTTCAACGTTTGGCGTTCGGCGCGCCGGAGGCGCACTCATGAAATACCACGCGACGATCCTGATCGAACTCAAAGACGGCATCCTCGACCCCCAGGGCCGGGCGGTCGAGGGCGTGCTCACCGGCCTGGGCTACCGGGTCGAGAACGTGCGGGTGGGGCGGGTGCTCGAGCTCGAGCTCGAGGCCGCCTCCGAGCCCGAGGCCCGCGAGAGCGCCCTCGCCATCGCCCGGGCGCTCGCCAACCCGGTGATGGAGGTCTACGCGCTGGAAGCCCTGAGGCCGTTGCAGGAGGTTTTGTGATGCCAAACGCAAGGCGCAAGACGCAAAACGCTGGGAGTAACGACGCGTGTGGCGTATGGCGTTTGGCGTTTCGCGCGCCGGAGGCGCCGTGAAGGTCGCCGTCGTCGTCTTCCCCGGCTCCAACTGCGACCACGACACCCGCTGGGCGCTGGAGCGCGCGGGGCTGAAGGCCGAGCTGGTCTGGCACACCGAGGGCAGCCTCGAGGGCTACGGCGCGGTGTTCCTGCCCGGGGGCTTCTCCTACGGCGACTACCTGCGGGCGGGGGCGCTCGCCAAGTTCTCCCCCGTCATGGGCGAGGTGCGCCGCCTGGCCCAGCAGGGCTACCCGGTGATGGGCATCTGCAACGGCTTCCAGGTGCTCACCGAGGCCGGGCTGCTGCCCGGGGCGTTGCTGGCGAACACCAACCTGCACTACACCTGCAAGGAGGTGTTCGTGCGGGTCGAGCGCGCCGACCTGGCCTTCACCTCCGGCTACCGCGAGGGCCAGGTGCTGCGCCTTCCCATCGCCCACGGCGAGGGCCGCTACTACGCCGACGAGGAGACGCTGGCGCGGCTGGAGAACCAGGGCCAGGTGGTCTTCCGCTACGTGCCCCAGCCGGGCGCGGCGGCCGAGACCCCTTACAACCCCAACGGCTCACTGCTCGACATCGCGGGCATCGTCAACGAGCGGGGCAACGTGCTGGGCATGATGCCGCACCCCGAGCGTGCGGTGGAGGAAGTCCTCGGGTCGGTGGACGGCGAGGGGGTCTTCACCAGCCTGAGCAAGGCGCTTTCGGCCATGGCGTGAGTTTTTGGAGAGGAGAGGGGCAATGAACGCGCAAGGCATCGAAAACCTCAAGGCCATCACCTTCGACTTCTGGGGGACGCTGTTCACCGAGGGCGAGAACTACGCCTACCAGGTGCTCTCGCTGCGCTACGAGGTGCTGCTCGACGCCCTCTCAGAGGCCGGGACCCCTGCCGACGAGGCCCAGGTGCGTGAGGCCTACCGCCAGGCCGCGCTGGCCTACGAGCAGGCCTGGCAGGCCGAGCAGATGATGACCCCCTACGAGCGCGTAGCCCTCATCTTCAAGCTGCTGGGCGCCCGCCCCGACGAGGGGCTCGTCGCCCTCACCGCGCGGCGCCTCGAGGAGGCCTCCCTCCACGGCAGCCTCACCCCCCTCCCCGGCGTCAAGGAGAGCCTGCCCAAGCTGGCCCAGAAGTACCGCCTGGGCGTGGTCTCCGACACCGGCATCACCAGCGGCCGCCTGCTGCGCGAGCACCTCGAGCGCCACGGGCTGCTCGAGCACTTCAGCGGCTTCTCCTTCTCCGACGAGACCCTCAGCGTCAAGCCCCGCCGCGAGGCCTTCATGGCCGCCCTCGACGAGCTGGGCGTCGGGCCGCAGCACGCCCTGCACGTCGGCGACATCCCCCGCACCGACATCGGCGGGGCCTTCAACGCCGGCTATAGCTGGGCGGTGCAGTACACCGGCCACCGCAGCCTCAACGGCGGCCCCGAGCCCACCGCGCGGGTGAAGGACCACCGCGAGCTGTTCAGGTTGCTGCCCGAGGCCTGAGGGTAGGGTCCTACGTCCTACGTTTTACGCCGTACGTCGTACGCAAAACGCTAAACGCCAGACACGAAACGCCTTGGCTCTAGCCCTTTGACCCTTGACGCCCGACCTCAAACGCCACTGATGAACCCTATGGAAGAGACCCTCACCCCCCTCTCCGAGCAGGCCAAGGCGCTGCTCAAGGAAACCGGCATACCCCGCAATGAGTACCAGGAGATCGTGCGCCTGCTGGGGCGGGAGCCCAACCGGCTCGAGCTCTACCTCTTCAAGGTGATGTGGAGCGAGCACTGCTCCTACAAGAACTCCCGCCCCCTGCTGCGGACGCTGCCCAAGGAGGGCCCCGCCGTGCTGCAGGGCCCCGGCGAGAACGCGGGCGTGGTGGACATCGGCGAGGGCTGGGCGGTGGCCTTCAAGATCGAGAGCCACAACCACCCCTCGGCGGTCGAGCCGGTGCAGGGGGCGGCGACGGGGGTGGGGGGCATCATCCGCGACATCGTGGCGATGGGCGCCCGGCCCGTCGCGCTGCTGAACTCGCTGCGCTTCGGGAAATTGGAGGGCTCCGAGGGCGACCGCACCCGCTACCTGGTGCAGGGCGTGGTGGGGGGCATCGCCCACTACGGCAACGCCATCGGCATCCCCACGGTGGGCGGGGACGTGTACTTCCACCCCGACTACCAGGACAACCCGCTGGTCAACGCCATGTGCGTGGGCCTGCTGCGCGTGGAGGAGCTGAAGAAGAGCTTCGCCACGCTGGGCCGCCCGGTCTACTACCTGGGCTCCAAGACCGGGCGCGACGGCATCGGCGGGGCGGCCTTCGCCTCCGAGGAGCTCTCCGAGGAGAGCGAGTCCAAGCGCCCGAGCGTGCAGGTGGGCGACCCCTTCATGGGCAAGCTCACCCTGGAGGCCACCCTCGAGGCCATCCGCCTCGACCTGGTGGAGGGCGTGCAGGACATGGGCGCCGCCGGGCTCACCTCCTCGCTCTCGGAGATGGCCCACAAGTCGGGTCTGGGCCTGGAGCTCGACCTGGGCAAAGTGCCGCGCCGCGAGGCGGGGATGAGCCCGCTCGAGCTCATGCTCTCCGAGTCGCAGGAGCGCATGGTGCTGGTGCCGCGCCCGGGCAAGGAAAAGGCCCTCGAGGAGCTCGCCGCCCGCTGGGGCCTCGACGCGGTGCCGGTGGCCGTGACCATCGCCGAGCCGGTGTTCCGCGTCAAGTCGGAGGGCCAGGTGGTGGCCGAGGTCCCCACCCACGCCCTCGCCGACTCCGTCACCTACGTGCGCGAGGGCCAGGAGAGCCCCGAGGTCCAGGCCCTGCGGGCCAAGGACCTCAGCGCCCTGCCCGTGCCCGCCGACCTGCACGGCCTGCTGCCGAAGCTGCTGGCCTCGCCCAACCTCTGCAGCCGGGCCCCCGTCTTCGAGCGCTACGACCACCAGGTGGGCACCAACACCGCGCTGGTGCCGGGCAAGGGGGACGCCGCCGTCGTGCGGGTCAAGGGGTCGAAGCGCGGCGTGGCGCTCAAGGTGGACGCCAACCCCCGCTACTGCCGCCTCCACCCCCGCCTGGGGGCCATGCACGCCCTGGCCGAGGCCGCGCGCAACGTCAGCGTGGTGGGCGGCAAGCCGCTGGCCTACACCGACGGGCTCAATTGCCCCAACCCCGAGACGCCCCACGGCTACTACGAGCTCTCCGAGACCATCGCCGGGCTGGCCGAGGCCTCGAGGGCCCTGGGCATCCCGGTGGTCTCGGGCAACGTCTCGCTCTACAACGAGGGCCCCAGCTACCGCATCCCCCCCACCCCCATGGTGGGCGTGGTCGGGCTCCTCGAGGACGTCGAGCGCCGCGCCGAGACGGGCTTCAGGAAGCCGGGCGAGTTCGTGGTGCTCATCGGGGAGCCGCTGGGCGAGCTGGGGGCCAGCGAGTACCTGTGGGTGACGGAGGGCCTCGAGGCCGGCCACCCGCCCCGCCTCGACCTCCAGCGCGAGGCCAAAGCCCAATCCGCCATCCGCGACCTCATCGGCATGGGCTGGGTCCGCACCGCCCACGACGTGGCCGAGGGCGGCCTGGCGGTGGCCCTGGCCGAGATGACCTTCCCCTACGGCCTGGGGGCGACGCTCGAGCTGCGCGACCCCGGCCGCCCCGACGCCCTGCTCTTCGGCGAGGCCCCCAGCCGCATCCTCTTCAGCATCGACCAGGGCCACCTGCAGTCGGCCACCGCCCACCTGCAGAGCCTGGGCCTCCCCCACCGCGTCCTGGGCCAGGTGGGCGGGGACGAACTCACAATCCTCCTGCCCAAGGCGCAGCTAAAGTGGAGCGTGAACGAGCTCAAGCGAACATGGGAAGCGCCGCTGCGGGAGGTGCTGCCGTGAATGGTCGTACGTCCTGCGTCGTACGTCCTACGCTAGAAAAAACGTCGTATGGCGTAGGGCGTACGACGTACGACCGCGATGACAAACCCCACGAGGAGTGCGGCGTCATCGGGGTCTGGAGCCCGGAGCCCGTGGACGTGGCGGGGATGCTGCAGCTCGGGCTCTTCGCCCTGCAGCACCGGGGGCAGGAGGCCGCCGGGATCTGCGTCTCCAACGGGCAGGATCTGGTGATCGAGAAGGATCTGGGGCTGGTGGCGCAGGTCTTCGACGACGAGCGCATGAAACGGCTGCGGATCCCGGGGGCCAACCTCGGCATCGGGCACACCCGCTACTCGACCACCGGCTCCAACCTGCGCTTCAACGCCCAGCCCCTCAACGTGCGAAGCTCCAAGGGCATCCTGGCCATCGCCCACAACGGCAACTTCGTCAACGCCAAGGCCATCCGCCAGGAACTCCTGGAGCACGGCGCGGTCTTCCAGACCACCAACGACACCGAGGTGATGATCAACCTCATCGCCCGCTACGCCAAGCTCGACCTCGTCGAGGCCACCGCCCGCTCGATGCGCGAGCTTCAGGGCGGCTTCGCGGTGGTGCTGATGGACCGCCACACCGTGCTGGCCCTGCGCGACGGCAACGGGGTGCGGCCGCTGGTGATCGGGCGGCTGCCGAACGGCGGCTGGGTCTTCGCCTCCGAGCCCCCGGCCCTGACGCTGGTGGGGGCCGAGTTCGTGCGCGACGTGGAGCCCGGGGAGCTGGTGTGGGTCGAGGCGGGCGAGCTCAGGAGCCTGCAGGTGCTCGAGCCCCGCCCCACCCCCTGCGCCTTCGAGTGGATCTACTTCGCCCGCGCCGACTCGGTGCTCGAGGGCATCGGCACCCACGAGAGCCGGGTGCGCATGGGCGAGGTGCTGGCCGCCGAAGCCCCGGCGGAGGCCGACCTGGTGGTTCCGGTGCCGGATTCGGGCATCGGGGCCGCCATCGGCTACAGCCGCGCCTCGGGCATCCCCTTCGACTACGGCCTCTACAAAAACCCCTACGCCGGGCGCACCTTCATCCAGCCCACCCAGGAGCTGCGCGACCTCAAGACCAAGCTCAAGCTCGCCCCCACCCCCGCCGTGCGCGGCAAGCGGGTGGTGATGGTGGACGACTCCATCGTGCGCGGCACCACCTCGGGCCGCATCGTGCAGCTTCTGCGCGACGCCGGGGCCACCGAGGTCCACGTGCGCATCTCCTCCCCGCCCATCAAGTTCCCCTGCTACTACGGCATCGACACCGCCGCCCGCAAGGAGCTGGTGGCCTCTACGCACACGGTGGAGCAGATCCGCGGGCTCATCGGCGCCGACAGCCTGGCCTTCCTGAGCGAGGAGGGCGTGAAGCGCGCGGTGGGCGGGCCGGTGTGCCTGGCCTGCTTCAACGGGCGCTACCCGGCGGGAACCCCGGAGGGCGAGGGGCAGAAAGAGGCGCTGGAACAGGCATAGCACCACCCCGCCAATCCGCTTGCCGAGCCCGTAGGGACGAGCGGCGCTCGTCCCTACGAAACCCGTCATGTATGGCGCTACGTAAAATAGATTCTTGTGGAGTCCATCGTCAAGGTCAACGAAACGCACCTCTGGACAACGGTTTCAGGCCAGGGTACGCCCCTACTTCTGCTGAACGGAGGCGCGGGCTGCTGCGATTACCTCGAGCCGGTCGCCGGTCTGGTCGAGGACGTTGCCAGCGTCCACCGGTTCGAAGAGCGCGGCTGCGGGCGCTCCTGGCACGCCGAGGTGTACAGCCTCGAGCAGACCCTCTCCGACATCGAGGCTTTGCGAGCTTACTGGGGGCTAAAGCGCTGGGTCGTGGGCGGCCATTCCTGGGGGGCCGACCTGGCGCTGGCCTACGCGCTTCATCATCCGGAACGCTGCCTGGGGCTCGTTCATCTCTGCGGCACGGGGGTCCAGCATGACCGGGAGTGGAAGGCGGCCTATGAGGAGGGCTTGGCCGCCGGTCGGGAGCCGCCGCTGGACTTCACCTATCCGTTTAACCCGGCGGTTAACAAGGCCCTGAACGCGAGTTGGCGGCAGTTCATAAAGGAACCCGACTTGCTCAAACGAATCTCGAGGCTCGATATCCCCGCCCTGGTGGTCGCGGCGGGCGAAGACATCCGCCCCAACTGGCCGAACGCCCAGCTCGCCCACCTCCTGCCGCAGGGGCGGCTCGAGACCGTCGAGGGCGCGGGTCACAACCTCTGGCTCACCCATTCAAACGAGTTGCGCGCGGTACTGCGCCGCTTCCTCGAGGGTCTGCCGAGCCCCTGAGCCTTGCAGGATCAGTTGGGGAAATCCCGGCGCTCACGGGCGGCCTCGAGCTCATCCAGCAGCAGGTACAAGGGCATCTCGAAGTGCCGGGCCTCGAGCCCCATACCGTAGCGCCCGTAGCAGGCCTCGGCGAGCTCGAGCTCGGTGCGGCCCCCCCCGAAGTCCTGAAGCTGGGTCTCATCGGAGATGAAGGCCCAGGGCAGGCGCAGCACCTCGGCCACGAACTCCTCCACCAACGCCTGCCGCCGCTCGATTTGCCCGGTGGGGGCGAAGCGGATCTCGCGCTCGTCCATTCCCCCAGTCTACGGGCTGCGTGCGGGCTCACCCCCCTCAGGGGCCACGGTGCATAATCGGGTGAGTTCTGCCCTCGAGGAACCCCTATGACCGCGACCACCCATCCCCCCAAAGTCGAGCTTCTCAACGCCCTCACCCACGGGCTCGGGGCGGCCGCGAGCCTGGCCGCCGGCGCGACGCTGGTCGTCTTCAGCGCCCTCACCGGCGACGCCTGGCAGGTCGTCAGCGCCGCCGTCTTCGCGGCCACGCTGGTGCTGATGTACCTGGCCTCGAGCCTCTACCACGCCGTCCAAGCCCCCCGGGCCAAGCGCGTGCTGGAGATCCTCGACCACAGCGCCATCTACCTGCTGATCGCCGGGACCTACACCCCCTTCTTGCTGGTGACCCTCAACGGCCCCTGGGGCTGGAGCCTCTTCGGCGTGGTGTGGGGCTTAGCCGCGCTAGGCGTAGTGTTCAAGTCCTTCGCCACCGGCCGCTTCGAGCGGGTCTCCACGCTGCTCTACGTGGCGATGGGCTGGCTCATCGTGATCGCCTTCCCCGTCCTGCTCGCCAAGATCACGGCCTGGGGCCTGCTGTGGCTGGTCCTGGGCGGGCTGTTCTACACGGCAGGCACGTACTTTTTCCTCGACAAACGCCTCAAGTACGCCCACCCCATCTGGCACGTCTTCGTGCTCCTGGGCAGCACCGCACACGTCGTGGCGGTGTGGTCGCAGGTGGTGAGGTAAGCCGGCAGCTCTCAGCCGTCAGCTTGTCGAGGGTCCAGGCCCAAAGCGTACGACGTGCGTCTGGCGTCTTGCGTCTTGCGTCTTGCGTTTCGCGTATTGCGTCTGGCGTCTGGCGTCTGGCGTTTGGCGTACGACGTACGCCGTACGACCCGCACCCGGCCACCGGCCACCGCCACCCCCCCTCACACCACGATCAAGTCCTGCGGCCTGCGCGGGTCGTACTTCACGCTGAGCCGGTCGCCCACGCGGGGGATGGCGACCCTCGAGACGAACACCTTCACCTCGGCGCGGAAGGGCTGGGCGCCGTCGGGGTAGACGTCGAGGGTGAGCCGCACGTAGGGCGAGTTGTTGAGGGTGATGCCGGTGTCGGCGACGCCCTGCACCACGGCCACCGCGTCCTTGCCCTCGGCCAGCAGGCGCTTGTGCTTGGGGTCGGCGAAGACGCCGCGGGCGAAGAAGATGAGGTAGAACAGCGCCCCGATCCCCAGCAACAGCAGCCCCACGAACAAGGCGGGGTCGCGGGTGGGGAAGTACAGGCTGATGAAGAGCGTATAGGCCACGTACACCCCGAGCACCCCGAAGAAGCGCGACAAGGAGAACACGGCGCACCTCAGGCGAAGGCGACGGGGAAGCGCTCGAGGCCGCGGAACATGGTGGCGGGGCGCCAGGCGGGGGCCTCGGCGGCGAACTCCAGCTCGGGGAAGGCCTCGAGCAGGCCCTTTAAGGCGAGCTGGGCCTCGAGGCGGGCCAGCGGGGCGCCCAGGCAGAAGTGGATGCCGCGCCCGAAGGACTGGTGGCGGTTGGGGGTGCGGCCCAGGTCCAGGCGGTCGGGGTCGGGGAAGGCCTCGGGGTCGCGGTTGGCCGAGCCGATCACCGCGCTCACCTGCTGGCCCGGCTGGATGACCTGCCCGGCCACCTCGGCCTCCTCCCCGGCGTAGCGGAAGGTGGAGCGCTGCACCGGGGCGTCGTAGCGCAGCAACTCCTCGACGGCGCTCTCGAGCAGCCCGGGGTTTCGGCGCAGGCGCTCGAGCTCCTCGGGGTGGCAGAGCAGCGCGTGGGTGCCGTTGCCGATGAGGTTGACGGTGGTCTCGTGGCCCGCGATCAACAGCAGGATGCAGGTGCCGATGAGCTCCTCGGCCGAGAGCTTGCCCCCTTCGTCGTGCGCGGCGATCAGGCCGCTGATGAGGTCGTCCCGGGGCTCCTGGCGGCGCTGGGCGAGGAGGTGCTGGAAGTAGCCCACCAGCGACTGGATGCCCAAGCCGGCGCGCTCGCGGGCCTCGGGGGTCGCCAGGGCGTCGTTGCCCAGGGCGAAGTAGGTGCTCCACTCGCGGAACTGCTCGCGGTCCTCCATCGGCACGCCCATCAGCTCGGCGATGACGATGACGGGCAGGGGCATGGCGAAGTCGGCCATGAGCTCGAGCTCGCCCTTGGCCTTAGCCCGCTCGAGCAGGTAGCTCACGATGCCCTGGATGTGCGGCCCCATCCCCTCGACCACCTTGGGCGTGAAGGCCTTGCTCACCAGCGACCGCAGGCGGGTGTGGTCGGGCGGGTCGGTGTTGAGCATCTGCGGGAAGTTCTGCTCGCCCGGCTGCACGAAGCGGCTGGTGTCCTTCTTGAAGCGCAGGTCCTTGAGGATGAGCTCGACGTCGGCGTAGCGGGTGAACATCCACATCCCGCCGTTGCCGTGGGGCAGCCAGTAGGCCGGGGCCTCGGCCCGCATGCGGGCGTAGAAGGGGTAGGGGTTCCCGACGAAGGCCGGGTCTCTGAGGTCGATGGCTGGTGAGTCCATGCCGCGTCCTTTCCGCTCGAGGGCTGTACGCCTGAGGATAGCAGAGGCCAAGCCTGCTAAGCTCGACCCACCGTGCGCCTCGACATCCCCCTCCCCCCCTTCCTCACCCTGATGGCGGTCTGGGCCGCCGTGGAAGCCGCCGCCCGCGCGCTCGGCCTCACCGTCACCCTGCGCACCCCCTCGGCCGAACACCCCGGCTCGACCCACTGGCACCTCAAGCAGGCCCGAACCCCGGGCGTCGTGGAAGCCACCTACTGGCCCCAGCAGCACCAGCTCTGGCTCTCCATCAAACCCCGCGCCGTCTCCGAACACACCCTCGAGCTCGCCCAAAAGCTCCGCGCCGAGATCGAACGGAATCTGCTGCCAAAGGCGTGACGGGGAAGGCTCGTGGCTCGTGGTTTGTACCCTTTGGCTCGTTGCTTGTCGAGGATCGAGGCGTTTTGCGTTTTGCGCTTTGCGTCTTGCATTTCGCGTATTGCGTCTTGCGTCCGGCGTACGACGTAGGACGTACGACCCGCATCCGACGCACGACCCGCGCCTAGCGCCCGGCTACCGGCTATCCACCTAAACCCGCTCCATCACCCGCACCAGCTTCAGGCTCGGCCACTCCACCTCCACCACCCCGCAGAAGCCCAGCGCCTTCCACAGCGGGAAGGGCGCCAGCCCGTTGGCGCGGCTCACCAGCAGGGCGATCACCGTGCCGTGGGCCACCAGGGCCACGTCGTCGATGAGGTACTCGTTCATCACCTTGTTCACGGCCTGGCCGAAGCGGCTGTGGGCCTGGTCGGCGGTCTCCTCGCCGAAGACCAGGCGGTTGGGCTCGCCGAAGAACTCCTGCACCTTGGCCTCGAACAAGGCAGGGTCGGGGAAGAAGGGGGCGTTCTCGCGCTGGTGCTCGTGCAGGTTGGGCGCCGGGCTGAAGGGCAGCTTGAGGCGGCTGGCGAGCACCTTGCCGGTCTCGCGGGCCTTGGGCTCGAGGCTGCTGACGACCTGGGTAGGCAGGTGGGCCTGGAACCACTGGGCCAACCGCTCGCTCTGGCGAACGCCCTCGTCGGAGAGCGCCCACTGCCGCGCGGGCAGTTCGGGCACGACGTGGGGGCGGCCGTGCTTGATGAGGAAAAGGCGGCGTGGGGCGCTCACGGTGAGCCCAGCTTAGCCCGAGCAAGGGCGGAAGAAAAGCCCGCTCAGCGCCCGCCGCTCACGTCCAGAAGGGCACCCGTCACGTAGGCGGCCTCCTCGCCCAGCAGCCAGACGATCGCCGCGGCCACCTCCTCGGCGCTCCCGCCGCGGCCCATGGGCACCGTCGCGGCCAGGCGCTCGACCCGCCCGGGCTCGCCCCCGCTGGCGTGGATGTCGGTGTGGATGAGGCCGGGGCGCACCGCGTTGACCCGGATGCCCTCGGCGGCCACCTCCTTCGCCAGGCCCAGGGTGAAGGTGTCGAGCGCGCCCTTGGAGGCGGCGTAGTCCACGTACTCCCCCGCCGAGCCCAGCCGGGCGGCGGCCGAGGAGACGTTGACGATCGCCCCGCCCTGCCCGCCGTAGCGGGTGGACATGCGCCGCACCGCCTCGCGCGCGCACAGCATGGCGCCGATGACGTTGGTGGCGAAGACCCGCTGCAGCCGCTCGGCGCTCATGGCCTCGAGCCGCATCTGCGCCCCCAGCACGCCCGCGTTGTTGACCAGGGCGTCGAGCCGCCCCCACGCCCGGTCCACGGCGGCGAACAGCTCCAAGACCTGCGCCTCGCTCGAGACGTCGGCCCGCAGGGCGAGGGCCTCCCCCCCGCCGGCCCGGATGCCCGCGGCCACCCCCTCGGCGGCTTCCCGGTTCGCGCGGTAGCTCAGGGCCACCGCGTAGCCCCGCCGGGCGGCCAGCCGCGCGGTGGCCGCCCCGATGCCCCGGCTGCCGCCGGTGACCACGAGGACCCGGGCCACGGGCTAGCTCTCCAGGCGCAAGATGCCCCGCTCGAGCGCCGCGGTCACGGCGGCGGTGCGGTCGTCAACGCCGAGCTTGCCGAAGGTGTGCAGCAGGTGGGTCTTGACCGTGGCCTCGCTGATGTGCAGCCGCTTGGCGATCTCCTTGTTGGAGAAGCCCTTGGCGACGAGGCCCAGCACCTCGAGCTCGCGGTTGGAGAGGTGGTCCTCGCTGGGCGAGCGCATGCGGCCCAACAGCCGCGCCGCGATGGGCGGGGAGAGCACCGCCTCGCCCTTGGCGGTGAGGCGCACGGCGCGGAAGAGCTCCTCGCGGGGCACGTCCTTGAGCAGGTAGCCCGTGGCCCCCGCCTCCACCGCCTGCACGATCTCGGCGTCGGTGTCGAAGGTGGTGAGCACGAGCACCTGGCTCTTGTGCTGCCCGCGCATGCGGCGGATGGTGCTCACCCCGTCCATGCCGGGCATGCGCAAGTCCATCAGCACCACGTCGGGGTCGAGGCGCTCGAGCATGTTGAGCGCCTCGACCCCGTTGCCCGCCTCCCCCACCACCTCGAAGTCGGGCTGGCTCGAGAGCAGCCCGGCCAGACCGGCCCGGACCACCGGATGGTCGTCAACGATCAGGATGCGAATACGGCTCATCTAGGGCCTCCTACTTTGGGCTTGGGCGCGGGGAACTCGGGCAGGCTGACCGCCAGGATGGTGCCCCGCCCCGGCTCGCTCTCCACCGTGAACTCCCCGCCCAGCGCCTCCACCCGCTCGCGGATCGAGCGCAGGCCGAAGCCCCCGCTGTTCGTGGCGCGCGGGTCGATCCCGACCCCGTCGTCCTGGATGTCGAGCATCACCAGGCCCTCGAGGTAGGAGAGCGTGACGTTGACCAGGTTGGCCTGGGCGTGCTTGCGCACGTTGTTGAGCGCCTCCTGGGTGATGCGCAGCAGGCTCAGCTCGATCTCGGGGTGCAGGGGGCGGGGCTCGCCCGCCAGGGTGAAGCGGGCCTCCTGGCTGCTGGCCGACTGCCAGCGCCGCAGGAGCTGCTGCAGCGCCTCGGGCAGGGGGACGCCCTCGAGCAGCTCGGGCCGCAGGGCCCACACCAGCCGCCGCGCCTCGGAGAGCCCCTCTCGGGCGGTGCTGCGGGCCTGGCTGATGTGGCTGACCGCGTTGGGGCTGCCCAGCGCCCCCTCGGCGGCCTCGAGGTGCACCACCACGCTGGCGAAGTTCTGGGCCAGGGTGTCGTGGATCTCGCGGGCCAGGCGCTGCCGCTCGGCGAGCATCCCGGCCTGGCGGCTGGCCTCCTCCAGCTCGCGCTGGGCGAGCTCGAGGGCCTGGCGGGCCTTGGCCTCGCGCACCAGCAGCTCGAGGGCGAACAGCGAGTAGCCCGCGTAGAGCACGGTGATGAACACCCAGAAGCTGGTCTGGGCGGTGGGGTTGGTGGGCACGGGCCGGGCGGAGATGCTCTCCGAGCGGGTGGGGATCTGGGTGAGCTTGACCTCGAGGGTCAGTTGCAGCGGCTGGCGCACGCTCCACCAGCCCGAGAGCCCGGCCAGCGCGATCACCAGGCTCAGCACCCAGGGCAGCGGCAGGAAGTAGCGCGCCACCACCGGCACGATGCCCAGCGCCAGGAAGGGCATGTAGTAGTTGGTCAGCCAGCCCACCACCCCCGCCCCGAAGGCCGCCAGGAGGGCGGTCTCCCACCACGAGCGCCGCCCGGGGCGCAGCGCCCACAGGATCACCAGGTACGTCAGGAGCGCCAGGCTCACCCGCCACAGCACTTCCTGGGGGTTTTGCAAAGGGATGCTGTCGGGCTTGAGCTGCGAACGGCCCGGCACCAGCAGGGTGAACAGCAGTACCGTCAGCAGGTTGAGCGCCGCGAAGATGGCGACCGCCCTGGCTACGGGCCGCTGGGCGAAAATAGCCCACATCCCGTCCATCTTAACGGGGAACTCCGGCCTCAACCGTAAACGCTCTTCCCTAAGCCGACCGAATGCCCGCACCTCTCCTCCTTTCCGCGCACGCTGGACCCGCCTTTAGCCTGAGGGCTGGGGGCCGGGGGGCATAAGCGCCGGATGGGGGGCGGGGGCTTAATGACGGCGGTGGGCGGGGCTCCACCGAGCGGTGGAGGCGGCCGGGCGGCAGCGGCCTTAAGGCCTCTTAATCCCGCCACGACCCTCCCCCGAGCCCCGGCTTTTAGATTGGGTTCGCCATGCGCGCACTCACCTCACTCTTCGGGGCGGCCCTGCTCCTGGGGCTCGGCCTGGCCCAGCCGGTGCGGCTCACCGGCAACCCGGTGCCCCCCTCCTTCGTCGGGCTTGAGCTGCGAACGGCCCGGCACCAGCAGGGTGAACAGCAGTACCGTCAGCAGGTTGAGCGCCGCGAAGATGGCGACCGCCCTGGCTACGGGCCGCTGGGCGAAAATAGCCCACATCCCG
>NZ_QXDL01000065.1:0-19077 GCF_003574345.1 Calidithermus terrae | reverse complement strand
CAGCGCCGCCTTCCCCCTCACCGGCAGCGGCACCGAGGCCGTCCTGCCCCTGCGCTCCGCCGACCCCCTGGCCCTGCGCTACGACAACACCGCCTTCAGCCTGGGCTACCACGCCGACGCCCTGGCCCTGCCCGGCCTCGCCGCCATGGGCGAGGGCACCGCGCTGCGCCTCGAGACCCGCGAGGCGCAGGGCTTCGGGGTGACGGCCTTCGCCGGGCTGCTGCCCCAGGCCACCCTGACCGAGGAGCCCGCCCTCGACGGCACCCGCCGCTACAAGCTGAGCCGGCCCCCCGCCCCGGGCAGCGAGACCGTGCTGCTGCGCGAGGGAGCCTCGGAGCGCCGCCTCGAGCGCGGCCAGGACTACACCCTCGACGCCGACGGCTGGCTGACCCTGGCGAAGCCGCTGTGGCCCACCACCCCCGCGGGCGAGCCGGTGGTGCTGCGCGTGACCTACGCCGCCCAGGACAGCCCCCGCGCGCCGGGCTACGGCTTCGGCCTGCGCTACCGGCAGGGCGGCCTCAGCGCCGGGGCCAGCCTCGCCGCCCTGCCCGCCCAGGGCCTGCGCTACGGCGCCGAGCTAGGCTGGCGCGAGGGCAATTTCTCGGTGCGGGCCAGCTACGCCCGCCAGAACGCCGACCGCTTCGGCCTCGAGATCGGCTACGCCGCGACCTCCCTCGAGGCCAGGGCCGACCTCAGCTACGAGGGCCGCCTGCAGGGCAGCGCCAGCCTGAGCCTGGCCCTCAGCCCCGCCGACAAGCTCGCCCTCGAGCACCAGGCCGCCGACCAGAACCGCACCGCCGTGCTCTACCAGCGCCAGCTCAGCCCCGGCTTCAGCGTCGGCGGGGGCCTGAGCTACCTCTGGGACACCGCGGGCCTGGGCGCGGTGGGCCGGCTGGCCTACGGCGCGGCGCCGTGGAAGCTCGAGCTCACCCACACCCAGCCCTTCCGCTTCAGCGACATGGCCCTCTCCCGGCTCAAGATGGCCTACACCTTCGACTTCAACCTCAGCGCCGAGGCAGATTCCCTTCGGGAGCGGGTAGGTCCGCTACGCCTGGAGGCGGCTTTGGACTACCTCTGGGGCAACGACCTGCGCGGCAGCCTGGCCCTCAAGCAGAAGCTGGGCGGCGCCAACCTCAGCCTCAGCTACCAGCTCCCCGGCGCCTCGGGCGAGGGCAACCGCGCGCGCTTCGGCCTCGAGGCCCCCCTCCCCCTCGACGAGCGCTGGAGCCTCGACCTCAGCGCCGGCTACGACCGTAGCCTGAGCACCGGCGCCGGCCAGGCCGCTTTCGGGGCGGCCGTGCGCTACAAGAGCGAGGGCCTCAGCGGCACCCTGGGCGGCGAGGTCGCCTTCGG
Organism: Calidithermus terrae; assembly: GCF_003574345.1. Classification (NCBI taxonomy): domain Bacteria; kingdom Thermotogati; phylum Deinococcota; class Deinococci; order Thermales; family Thermaceae; genus Calidithermus; species Calidithermus terrae. The sequence goes on along the minus strand of NZ_QXDL01000065.1, from coordinate 17,724 downwards.
CACCTCGCCCAAGCTGGTGCTGCGCGGCGGCCTCACCGGCGCCCTCGACGCCGAGCAGACCGTCTCCCTCGACGCCAACTACCAGGCCCTGCCCGCCCCCGACGGCAAGTTCACCCTGGCCTACGCCCTGCGCGCGCAGCAGCTCCAGCTCCTGACCTACCACCGCCTCAGCCTGGGGCAGCCGGGGTGGGGGCTCGAGGGCGCCCTGGCCGCTGCCTACCAACCCGGCCTGTCTTGGCAACTGCGCCCCTCGGCGGCCTACCGCCTGCCCGCCGGCGACCCCGCCGGGGCCACCTACCAACTGGGCCTGGGCGCCAACTACTACCTCACCGGCTCGCTGGGCTTCGGCGCGGCCGTCTACCAGCTCTTCCAGCCCGCCACGGGCACGGGGGCCACCCACTTCGGCCTCGAGGGCAGCCTGCGGGTGCTCGAGGGGCTGTGGGTCAACGTGGGCTACACCTTCGGCCACCTCTCGGCCCTCACCCCCGACGCCCAGCCCGGCTTCTACCTGCGCCTCGACTTCCTGGGGGGTAGCCGGTGAAGCTGCCTCGCATCGTCGCCCTGCTCCTGACGCTGCTGGGCCCCCTGTCCCTGGCCCAGACCAACTTCTGCAGTAACGCCGGAGGTACCCGCAGCGGCAACCTCTTCGCCCTGGACGGTACCTTTGGCACCGCGCCCGCAGGCACCCAGAGCCCCACCCTCACCAGCAGCAGCAACCCTGTGCCGGTGGTGCCCCCCACCCGCTACGCGCTGGGCAGTGTGCCGGGCATCTCCGGCGGCGTGGACGCCCAGGGGCGGCCGATCGGAACCACGACCTACAACCTCAACCCCCGTACTCCGACCAACTTCCCCGGCAACTACAGCCCTGAAGACGGCGAGTACGAGATCACCAACAGCTCCTACAACCGCCAGGACGGGGCCTGGCACCGTTTCATCGGCGGGCGCAACGGCGGGGGTGAGCGCGATCTGTTCATGTTCATCAACGCGGCGTTCACCGCCGGGGTGTTCTACGAGCAAACCCTCACCGTCACGCCCAACAGCAACTACGAGTTCAGCATCTCGGTCATTAACCTCATCGCCAACAACGCCTCGATCCTGCCCAACCTGAACCTCGAGATCGACCGGCAGGGCGTGGACGACAATAACGACGGAACCATCGACGAGGCCGGCGAGAGCCAGGTCATCGCCCTGACCGGCAACATCCCTAACACCAGCACTCCTATCTGGCGTGAGTACGGCGGCGTGATCAACTCCGGGGCCTCCAACCGCATCACCGTGCGCTTCCGCAACAACGCACCCGGTGGGGGCGGTAACGACCTCGCCATCGACAACCTGCAGTTCACCACCTGCATCGGCCTGCCGACGGGCAACATCTCGGGCACCGTCTACCTCGACGCCAACGCGAGCAACGCGTTAGATCCGGGTGAGGCGCTGGGGGATAGCATCGCGGTGGAGCTCGTGGGGCGCGACAGCAATAACAATCCCGTCGTAGTCGCCACCGCCCAGACCGTAAATGGGGTCTACAGCTTTACCAATGTGCCGGCAGGGACCTATACCATCCGGATTCCCCTCAACGACCCGCAACTCAACGCATCCACCCCGCGCAACCCTTCTACCATCTCCGGCGGCTATGTCGTGCGCGACAACGTGCAACTGCCGGTCAACGGCAACCTCACCGGTCTCGACTTCGGGTTCCAGCTCCCGCCCATCTCCATCACCAAGACGGCCAACGCTAACTCCACCACTGACGCCATCGGCAGTGTCATCACCACGGCGACCGTAGGCACCACCTTCCAGTACACCTTCCGGGTCACCAACAACACTGGGGCCAACCTCAGCAGCACCGCTCTGCGCTTGATCGACGCTCTGCCCGCGGGCTTGACTTACGTGCAGGGCTCGCTGCAGATGGCCCTCGTGACCGGCAATGACAGCCCCACCTTCACCAACGTAGCTGACGGGGGCACATATCCGTTCGCGGAGCCGAACGGGCGGCCTCTTGGCCGGGACGTGGGCGGCAGTACCACCAGTTTTGATAATGGCAGGCTTAATAGCGGAGAATCTCTGTTCATCCGCTTCCGCGTGACGGTGAACAGCAACCCCCCCGCGATCATCACGAACCAGGGGCGGATCACCTACACTGCTGGCTCGGTCAGCTACAGGGTGCTCACCGACGACCCCAACGTCGCCGGCCTGGCCGACCCTACCCTGGTGCGCGTCGGACCCAACCTGGCGGTGACCAAGGTGGCCTCAGTGAGCGCCACCAGCCCCGACTCGAGCTTCACCTACACCCTCACCATCAGCAACAACGGCGGGGTCGCCACTACCTCCGCCACCCTAACCGACGTGCTGCCGGCCGGGTTGAGCTACGTGCCAAACACGGCAGAAGCCGCACTTGGGTTGAACCCTACCAGCTTCACGAACCTCAACGCCAGCTCTTACCCCTTTGCCACGGGCCGTCCCATCGGCAATAACGCCCCCGGATTCAACAACGGCACGCTCGCCCCCGGCCAGACCCTCACCCTCCGCTTCCAGGTGCAGGTAGCCACCAGCCCGTTGCCGCCGGGCAGTCTCTCGAACCAAGCCACGGTCAACTTCTCGGGTGGTCCTGCAGGCGGGGTACTGAGCGACGATCCGGCCATTGCAGGCCCGGCCAACCCCACCGTGACCCCCGTCAACTTCGCCGACCTGACCCTGAGCAAGACCCACAGCGGCAACTTCGTGCGCGGCAGCACCGGGGTGTACACTCTCACCGTCAGCAACATCGGACAGGCGGCCAGTGCGGGAACCATCACCGTGACCGACACCCTTCCGGCAGGCCTGACCTTCGCCTCTGCGACGGGCTGGTCCTGCACGGTGAGCAGCCCTGGACCTCCCCAGACCGTTACCTGTACCAGCCCCGGCGGGCTGAGCATCCCGGTTGGCGGCAGCGCCAGCTTCACCCTGAACGTCGGCGTGAGCCAGGGCGCGGCCTCGAGCCTCACCAACACCGCCAGCGTCTCGGGCGGGGCGGAAAACAACACCGCCAACAACGGCACCAGCGACCCCACGGTGGTGGAGTCCCGCGCCGACGTGCGGATGGTCAGCAAGGCCGCGGACAACGCCAACCCTGTCCAGGGAACCAACGTTACCTTCACCCTGACCGTGCGCAATGACGGGCCCTCCAACGCCACCGGGGTCCAGGTGACCGACCTCCTGCCCGTGGGCCTGAGCTTCGTCTCGAGCGTGCCCTCACAGGGAAGCTATACAGCCGGCACCGGCGTCTGGACGGTGGGCAACCTGGCTTCGGGAACCAGTGCCACCCTCCAGATCACCGCCACGGCAACCCAGGTCGGCAACATCACCAACACCGCCACCAAGACGGCCCAGACCGAGCCCGACCCGAACACGGGCAACAACCAGGCCCAGGTGACCATCACCGTGGTTCCACCAGGGGTGAGCGTCTCTGGTCATCTTTACCACGACCTCCAGCCCAACTCGTTGCGTGAGCCCGGTGAGGACTGGAGCGGCGGCACCTCGGTGTACGTCAACCTGGTGCAGGGCGGCAGCGTGGTGCAGAGTGTGTCGGTGAGCGTGGGCACGGGCAGCTTCAGCTTCAGCGGGGTGGCGCCTGGGAGCTACGCCCTGGTGGTGACGGGCTCGGCCAGCTCCACCACCCCCGCCCCTCCCTCCGGCTGGCTGTTCATCGAGCCCGTGGCGGGCAGCCGCAGCCTTAGCGTGGGCAGTTCCGACGTGCCCGGGCAAGACTTCGGCCTCTACCACGGCTCGCGCGTCAGCGGAACGGTCTTCCGCGACGACGGGTTGGGCTCGGGCACGGCCAACGACGCCCTGCAGAACGGGGGGGAACCGGGCATCGCGGGCGTTGCCGTGACCGCCTCCGACGGCGCTCAGGGCCGCGTTACCGTCACCGACTCGCTCGGCAACTACGTGCTGTACGTGCCGTACACCTTCGGCCCTGCCCTCACCCTCTCGCACCCCCTGGCCCCGGCCACCGGCAGCAACGTGGGGGGCTCGAGCGCGGTGCTGGCTAGCGCCTACGGCCAGGGCGCGGCGCAGCAGCGCACCATCAGCCCCTTCGCCGCGGGCAACCGCTACGACGGCTACAACTTCGGCGTGGTTCGGCCCAGCCTGTGGCAGCCCGACCAGTCGGGGCAGGCCTCCTCCCCGGGCGTGGTCACCTACGCCCACCGCGTGCGGCCGGGTACCCTGGGCACCCTCACCTTCCTCCGCCTGGCCGGGGGATGGAACTACCTGCTGCGCCTCGACGCCAACTGCGACGGCGACTTCGCCGACGCGGGCGAGGGCTACCAGGGCCTGCCCTACAGCCTCGCCGTGGGCAGCGCCTGGCCCCGCGAGGCCGACGGCAGCCTGCGGGCCTGCGCCGTGGAGGTCATGGTGATCGTCCCGGCGGGCCTGCCCGGCGGCAGCAGCGACTTCCTGAACCTCGCCTCGAGGCTCCGCTACGCGGGCAACGCCGCCGTGGACGACCAGCTCGCCCTCACCGACACCACCGTGGTGGGCGCGGGCGGCGAACTGCGGCTCACCAAGCAGGTGCAAAACCTCACCCAGGGCACCCCGCCCTCGACCGGGCGGGCCGACGGGCGGCCGGGGGAGGTGCTCGAGTACTGCATCGCCTACCAGAACCAGAGCGCTTCCCCGGTCACGCAGGTCGTGCTCACCGACCCCATCCCCTTCTTCACCGACTACCAGGCCGGGACCCTGCGCCTAGGCGCCTCCCCCCTTACCGACGCTGCCGACGCCGACGCGGGCGAGGTGAGCGGGGGGCTGGTGCGCGTGCGGATCGGGACGCTGGCCGCGGGGGCCGGTGGGCAGGTGTGCTACCGCGTGAAGATTCGTTAATTTGGCTCTCATGCACTAGCTAACCCTGGAATCTCCCCATAAAATAGAGCAGGCATGTTCCGCTACGACGAGCGCAAGAAGGATTCCCAGCCCGTAGCGCCGAAGCGGGCTTTATCCCAGCAGCCTGAGGAGTACCCCGAGTTCGAACCCCCTCCGTTCAAGCCGCCCGTCCCTGCTCGCGGCCCCGGTGAGGCCACCGCGCCGTACTCGAGGCTGTTGGGGCAACCGCGCGCCGAGCCCGAGGGCGCGCTGGCCCTGGCCGCGCCCAGCTCCAGCACCCCTGAGGAACGCGCCAAGACCCTGCACGACGTCCTCCAGAAGGCCAGCCGCACCGTCCTCGACATCGACATCGGCGACGGTGCCGACGTGATGGCCAACCTCAACAACGGCACCAGCCGCTACCTCTCGCGCCACAACCGGCACCTCGAGATCAGGGGCCAGGACGTGGCCCCCCTGCGTTCGCTGCTCGAGCTCTGGAGGGGCCGGGGCCACCTGGAGGAAACCCTCGAGGCCTACGAGCGGCTCTACGGCAAGAGCTTCTACGCCGAGATCGGCGAGCGCGTGCGTGAGGGCAAGTTGCGCCAGGAACTGCTGGCCCTGCTCCCTCCCCCTATCCCGCAAGAGCAGCTCACCTTCGACGCTTTTCTCGAGCACCTGGCGGTGAACTTCGTCTACTCCAACGAAACGGACTTCGCCGCCGACGAGCGGACGGGCCTCGAGCCGCGCCGCAAGTCCAACCCCGCTGAACTCCTCAAGGCGTTCGGCTACCTGCCCGGCAGGCCCATCTTCGGGAAGTGGGGCTTCCAGATGCGGCTGTTCCAGCCCGACCCCCAGAAGAAGACCCCCCACAACGCCCACCCCATCGTCGCCTTCCGGGGCACCGAGGGCGTCGGGCTACGGGTGCGCGACGACCCCAAGACCCCCCAGAACGAGCAGGAGAGCGGCCTGGACACCCTGGTAGCCGACTTTGCCTACGCCGAAGTGGGGTACAGCCAGTACCGGCAAAATCGCGAGCTCATCCGGCGAAACCTCGAGGCCGCCGCCCGCCGTGGCCGCCTCATCCTGACCGGGCACAGCCTGGGGGGTGCCCTGGCCCAGATCGCCGCCGTGGAACACATGGCCCTGACGAAGGAAATTGTGACCTTCCAGGCCGCAGCCATAAAGCAGGCCGACGTGGACAGGCTCAAGGCCTACAACGCCCGGCACGCCGCCGACGGCAAGGCCATCGCCAGCCGCCACTACCGCGTAGACGGCGACATCGTCCCCACCGCAGGCGAGGCCTCCACGCCGGGAGAGATCCATTACTTCGACTACCGGCGCGAAGGCCAGGGCCTGCTGGGGATGCTCAAGGAGAACCACGTGACCCCCGCGCTGAGCGAGTACCTGCGGCAGGAACTCCTCGCCGCCTCCCGGCGCTCGGGCGGCCTCGAGCTCGACCCCTACCAGACCGCCCTGATGCGCTGGGGCCAGCGCGACGAGCAGGATCTCGCCGGCAAGAGCGTGGAGATCATCTACAGCGGCGATTATTCCACCGAGCGCGACCCCAAGATTCGCGGCGAAATGCTGCGGCGTGAGCTGCTGGCGCCCACCCTCGACAAGCTGGGCTTGCTGGACGCGGTGTTTTACGAGAACATGGCTTACAACTTGCTCCTGGAAAAGGTCGAGGAACTGGCGAGGAAGCACGACAGCTACGCACAGTTCAAGAAGGAGGCCCAGAAGCTCCTCAGCAGCAGCGAGCCCATGTTCCCCACGCCCGCGCTCGAGGCCATGGCCCAGGAGCTTCGGGTCGGCGAGGAGGTGCCCAGCCTCCTGTTCGTGGCGAAGTCCAGGTGGGGGGAGGCTAAGGAGAGGGGAATAGCAATGCCAGAGCCGGTTAGACGACGGGTTGAAAACCAATTGGGAGTGGTGTGGGAGTCATGGCACCCCAACAGAAGAGCAGAGTAAATCGGTGGTTAGCTGTTTGTGTGGGCCTGCTCACGCTGGCAACCGTACTACCTCAGGCCTTCGTCATGAGGAATCTAGCAATGAACAGTGAGCAAGAAGTGCTTGAAAGATTGGTTGGCATCTTGGGTACAGAACTCAACCTGCAAAAAATCACGTGCCCGAATAACGCGTCGGATCGCTATCAACACATAGCCTGCTTTGTGACTGACCTCGAGGCTAGGGGGTTAATCACCAACCTTACTCCTAGATTGGCCGAATTTGCCCGTATCACAAGTGACTGGCGAGAAGATTATTCAGTATGGGGTGCTTTCTTCAGAGTGAAGAATGGCACAGGTATTTTGTTTGGGATTAATTATGTGCCCATAGAATTCAATCCCGAATTGCGAGACCAGCCTCTGCTCAAGAACTACAAAGCTATGGTGGATGTAACTGTGGCTAAAGAGCAGTAGAGCTATAGCAAGGAGCTTCGGGTCAGCGAGGAGGTGCCCAACTTCCTGTTCGCGGTGAAGTCCAAGTGGGGGAAGGCTAAGGAGAAGGGAATAGTGATTGATCAGAGGACCCGCGAGGCTTTGAGGCCCCAGCTATCAGTAATTTGGGAGTCATGGCACCCAGATAAGGAGGCCAAATGACGTATTCACCCAAGTTGATACTGGTTGTTTGTACACTTGCTGGCACAGCAATGTATCTGGGGATTTCACAGGAGAGAAAAACCTCGATGAATGTGCTGCAAGCGTTGCAGATGCTTAAAGATGTTGTTGGCACAAGGTTGGGACTTCCAGAAACTCAGTGTCTAAGCGAGGATAGTTACCCGTATCGAATTTGTTATGGACTCAAGGGAACGCCAGAGGATTTTATAGCCAAATTTGAAGGGAGCCTCCGTGACATAGCAATCCGGACGATGGGTTGGCGACAGGATTATAGCGTGTGGGTTGCAATGTACGACTTTAAGACTACCCGCAACGTTAACCTCGGCGTCAGCATTGCCCCCAAAGCTCCGAATCCCGAATTGCGCCGCCTCGACTCGATGGCTATTTATGATGCGCTTGTGACTATTGTTGTTGATTCGCCTCAGCAGCCAAAATATGAAAGCTTCCGGGTCGAGGATAAATTTGGGGGTTTGGAATAGTAGAAAGCGAACCTCTGTTCCCCGGCCCGGGAACCCAGGAAATCGCCAGGGAACTGGGCATTGCCGAGGAGGCCAATCCTCTCCTCGTCTCGGTCAAAACCCGGTGGGGGCAGATTAAGGAAAAGGGGATGATGGTTGGTAAAACAGTCAAGGACTACATCAGAGATCAGCTCAAGGACATTTGGGCTTCGTGGAACCCCGGCAAGGAGTTCAAGGAGTTGCCCTAATGAGCGCCATCAAAGGGTTACTGGTGTTTACCTGTGTCCTTGTAGCTGCTGCCTTTATGCACGCAACTATGCGACATCAACCCGAAGCCGATCTGGATAGTGTTTTTGCGCACTTGAATCGGGTAATGCTGGATCTAGGTCTTGTGGAGGTGGATTGTCCACGTGAGTACGATAGCGATCCCTATAGGTACCGGAAGTGCTTTGCAAGCCCCTACTCAGAGGAAGAGTTCATCCAAGCGTTTGATGTAAAGGTAATCGGCAGCTACAGCAGGGCCTTCGGCTGGCGCCAGGATTACGGTGTTTGGGGGGCGTTCTATCACCTGTTGTCTGCCCCGGACATCTCCTTTAGTGTGGGTGTCAAGTCGGCTTTCCGTGACCAAGAGATCACAAAACTTATGCCAAATAGGGAATTTGTCGCATTTGTCCGGTTGACTCTCGAGCGATCAACGCGGTGAGTTTCAAGCACCCAAATGAGGATAGGGATTTGGATAGAACGGCAGCTAAGGCAGATTTGGGCCTCGTGGCATCCGGATAAAGAGTACCCTAAATGAAACGGCCGCTTCTTTTGCTTACAGGAGTTCTGATCTTTCTTATCCCCGTAGGGAAACAAGCCATGAACCCTCATCCAGGCAATACCTCCTCCGAACTATTCGATAAAATTCGCGGAATAATTGAGGCGAGACTTGGGGGGGAGGAGATAAGCTGTCGAGCTTTCTATGAAACCACCTATCCACTTAGGGCCTGCTATGGTTGGAAGGGTCAAACAAGAGACTTTATCAGCCGTTTCAATAGAGAAATTAGCTCAATCGCCACGATTGGGGGCTGGCGAGAGGATTATGCGGTGTGTGGTTCCTTTTTTGCTCTAAAAGAATCGCCGGACCGTACCTTTGGGGTGAGCATCGCTCCAAAGGTAGCCCATCCCGATCTGGAATCAGATGATTCACTGAGGGAATTTGACTTGTTGGTGACACTCACAGTTGACCAGTAAATATCTTGTTGTGAAACTCATGGGCTAAGGGAAGGGAATGGTGATTGATCAAAGGACCCGTGAAGCTTTGAGGCCCCAGATAAGGAGTTGCCATAGTGAGCGTTGTCAGCAAGCTATTGATGCTTACTTGTGTGCTTGGGATAGGTGTACTTATGTACAGCAGCACGAAACATAAACCGGAGGCAGATTTGGATACTATTTACTCTCAAATTAGTAATGAACTGCTTGAACTTGGCCTCAAAGAAGTAGAATGCCCAAAGATCTTTAGAGATGATCCCTATAAATATAGGAAATGCCTAGCTGCACCTCTTAAGGCTGAGGACTTTATTACCCAAGTCGATGAAAAAATCCTGGGTCGTTTCACTAGGACATTGGGGTGGCGACAAGATTACGGCGTATGGGTCGCTATGTACCGCCTTTCGGCTTCCCCTGAGATCGCCTTTGGTATATCGGTCCAAATGGCTGAAAATGATCGGGAGCTTACAGCTTTGATGCCTGATAAGCAGTTTAACACTTTTGTTGGGGTAACTTTCGAGCGATTAAGACAGTAATTCCTAGCACATAAGGGAGATGCCGTCATGAATCGGTGGTTGTTCGTTATAGCTGTCACCGGGATAGCCGTGGTGCCTTCGGCGCACGTCTTGAGTCGGAGCGTAACACCTGTGGATAAGCTCAGCCTATTCTCGACGCTAAATCAAACTATACGAAGCATTTCTCCTTCTCCTGTTGAAGTTGAGTGCCCAGAATCAGTGGTAAAGGGGATATATGAAAGCTGCTTCGGCTGGAACGAAGCTCCAGAGACATTCATTCGCGAATTTGAGAGGCGTATTACGGATATGGCAGTGAGAACTTTTGGGTGGCGACAGGATTATGGGTCTTGGATGGCGCATTATGAGCTAAGAGATAATCAACAGATGGATTTTGCGATTAATGTTGTATCTAAGGATTTCGAGCTTGGTAAAGTGCCGTCTATGAGGCCTTATAAATGGATGGTTGTGATTCTGGTGGACCAATAATTGCATGAATAGTTTCTCACTGACCAAGGAGTTGGCGAGGAAGTACGACAGCTACGTGAAGTTCAAGAAGGAGGCCCAGAAGCTCCTCAGCAGCAGCGAGCCCATGTTCCCCACGCCCGCGCTCGAGGCCATGGCCCAGGAGCTTCGGGTCGGCGAGGAGGTGCCCAGCCTCCTGTTCGTGGCGAAGTCCAGGTGGGGGGAGGCTAAGGAGAGGGGAATAGCAATGCCAGAGCCGGTTAAGCGACGGGTTGAGGCCCAATTGGGAGTGGTGTGGGAGTCATGGCACCCCAACAGAAGAGCAGAGTAAATCGGTGGTTAGTCCAATAGCCCCGTGCGGCGCAGCAGGGCCTCGGGGCTGGGGTCGCGGCCCATAAAGTTGCGGAAGAGCTGGGCGGGGTCGTCGGAGTTGCCCTTGGTGAGGATGTGCTCCACGAAGTCGCGGCCGGTGTCGGGGTTGAAGATGCCTTCGGCCTGGAACCTCGAGAACGCGTCGGCGTCGAGCACCTCGGCCCACTTGTAGGAGTAGTAGCCGGCGGCGTAGCCCACTGAGCTGCCGAAGAGGTGGCCGAAGGAGGCGATGAAGGCGTAGTCCTCGGGCAGCGGGGCGGGGGAGAAGCCCTCCATGACCGTGCGGGCGTACTGGGCGACGTCGCCGTCGTGGGGCTTGTAGTCGATGTGCAGGGCGAGGTCCACGGTGCCGAAGGCGAGCTGGCGCATGGTGGCGTTGGCGGCGCGGTAGGTGCGGGCCTGGCGCATGCGCTGGAAGAGGGGGTCGGGGATGGGCTCGCCGGTCCGGTAGTGGCGGGCGAAGAGGTCGAGGGCCTCGCGCTCCCAGCACCAGTTCTCCATGATCTGCGAGGGCAACTCCACGAAGTCCCAGGGCACGTTGGTCCCGGCCAGGCTCAGCACCTCCACGTTGGAGAGGGCGTGGTGCAGCAGGTGGCCGAACTCGTGGAAGATGGTCTCGACCTCGCGGTGGGTGAGCAGGGCGGGCTGGTCGCCCACCGGCGGGGTGAGGTTGCCGCACATCAGGGTGAGGTGGGGCTCGGAGGCGCCGTCGCGGTTGCCGGTGATGAAGAAATTCATCCAGGCCCCGCCGCGCTTGTCGTCGCGGGGGAACCAGTCGGTGTAGAAGCGCGAGGTGAAGCGGCCTTGGGGGTCGTAGAGGTCGTAGCTCCGCACGTCGGGGTGCCAGCCCCTGGCCTCGGCGGGCTCGACGCGGATGCCGAAGACCCGCCGGCACAGCTCGAAGAGGCCCTCGAGCACCTGCGGCAGCGGGAAGTAGGGGCGCAGGGCCTCCTCGTCGAAGTCGTAGACGGCCTGGCGCTGCTTCTCGGCGTAGTAGGCCACGTCCCAGGGCGCGAGGGGCGGGGCGTCGGGGCCCTCGAGCCGCTGCCGGAAGGCCTGCAGCTCCTGGTTCTCGCGCTCGAAGTAGGGGCGGTAGCGCTCGGCGAGGTCGCGCTCGAAGGCCACGGCGGTGGCGCCGTTCTTGGCCATGCGCTCCTCGAGCACCAAGTCGGCGAAGTGGGCGTAGCCCAGCAGCTCGGCCTTCTCCTGCCGCAGCGCGAGGATCTCGGGCAGGAGCTGGCGGTTGTCGCGGCCCTCCTCGGTGGCGCGGTTGTTGTAGGCACGGTAGACCTGCTCGCGGACCGAGGCGTCGTCGAGGTAGGTCATGAGGGCGAGGTAGCTGGGGGCTTGCAGGGTGAAGCGGTAGCCCTCGCGGCCCTTGGCCTGGGCGCTCTGGCGGGCGGCCTGGCGGGCGCTGTCGGGCAGCCCGGCGAGCTGGGGCTCCTCCAGGTAGAGCTCGAAGGCGGCGGTGGAGTCGAGCACGTTCTGGCTGTACTTGCTGGTGAGCTCGGCCAGCCGGGTGTTGATGGCCTCGAGGCGGGCCTTCTTCTCGGGGGGAAGGTCGGCGCCCTCGCGGCGGAAGGCGTCGAGGGTGAGCTGGAGGAAGCGCCGCTTGGTGGGGGAGAGCCGCTGGGCCTCGGGGGTGGCGGCGTAGGCCTTGAGCGCGGCGTAGAGCTCGCTCGAGAGCTGCACCTTGGTGTAGAAGGCCGTCACCAGCGGCAGCGTGGCGTTGTAGGCCTGGCGCAGCTCGGGGGTCGTGCGGACGCTCTCGAGGTGGGAGACTACCCGGAACGCCCGCTGCAGCCGCTCGCCCAGGCGGTCGTAAGCCCCCAGGGTATTGGCGTAGGTGCGCTCGCCGGGGACGTCCAGGATGGCCTGGAATTCCTGCTCCGCCCCGGCGATGAGCGCGCGGATCGCGGGCTCGACGTGTTCAGGCTTGATCTGTTCGAAGGGGATGTCGAACCCCAGGTCGAGCAAAGGGTTTTGTGCCATAAGCCGGAGTATACGCAAAGCCTACTCGGAAAGATTAGGGGCTAGTTCGAGTAGGCCCGCACCGCCTCGATAACCGCCTCCACCTGCGCGTCGGTGAGGAAGGGGTGCACGGGCAGGGAGAGCACCTCGCGGGCGGCCTGCTCGGCGTGCGGCAGCGAGCCCTCGGGGGCGAGGCCGCGGTAGGCGGGTTGCAGGTGGACGGGCAGGGGGTAATGGACGCTCGAGGCCACCCCGCGCTCCTTGAGGAAGGCCTGCAGGCGGTCGCGCTCGGGGGCGCGGACGGTGTACTGGTGGTAGACGTGGTGGGCGTAGGGGGGCGGGGTGGGGGTGCGCACCGCCCCGCGCAGGCCCTCGTCGTAGCGGCGCGCGATCTCGCGGCGGCGGCGGTTCCAGCCCTCCAGGCGCGGCAGCTTGACCCGCAGGATGGCCGCCTGCAGCCCGTCGAGGCGCGAGGTGTAGCCCGCGGCCCGCACGTGGTGGTAGCGCACCTTGGAGCCGTGCGAGGCCAGCAGGCGGGCCTCCTCGGCCACGGCGTCGTCGGCGGTGGCGATGAAGCCCCCGTCGCCGTAGGCGCCCAGGTTCTTGGTGGGGTAGAGGCTGAACCCGGCGGCGTGGCCCAGGGTGCCCGCCATCGCGCCGCCGGCGCCGCCCGCCTCGCAGTAGCGGGCGCCGATGGCCTGCGCGGCGTCCTCCAGGACCTTCAGTCCGTGGCGCTCGGCCACTGCGCGGATCTCGGCCATGGGCGCCACCTGGCCGTAGAGGTGCACGGGCAGGACGGCCCTGGTTCGCTCGGTGACGGCGGCCTCGAGCAGCTCGGGGTCGAGGTTGAAGGTGAGGGGGTCGATGTCCACGAGCACCGGCTTAGCCCCCGCGACCAGGATGGCCTCGACGGTGGCGACGAAGGTGAAGGGGGTGGTGACGACCTCGTCCCCCGGGCCCACCCCCAGCGCCCGCAGGGCGATGAAGAGGGCGTCGGTGCCCGAGCCCACCCCGACGACGTGGGGCACGCCCAGGTACTCGGAGAGCTCGCGCTCGAGCGCGGCCACCTCGGGCCCTCCCACGAAGGCGCCGGAGGCCAGGACGCGCTCGAGCGCGGCGTCGATGTCGGGTTTTAACAGCCGGTATTCGCTTTGCAGATCGATGATGGGAACCATGTGCACGTCCAGTCGGGGTCGCGCCTCGCCTCCAGGCGGAGGCGGGCCGCTGCCGGAGATTCTACCGGTAAACCCCCCGGCCCAGGGCCCAGCCGCCCGCCACCGCCAGCACGTTCGCGCCCCACATGGCGATCTCCGGCGCCCAGACGCTCGTCTGCGCCAGCACCCCGCCCAGCCCGAACAGGACGTAGTACGCCACCGTCAGCGCCAGCGCCAGGCCCAGCGCCACGCCGGGGCTGCTGGCGCGCTTGACCGCCACGGGCAGGGCCAGCCACAGCAGCACCAAGGGGGCGAAGGCCTGGGCCAGCGCCGCGTGGAGGTTGGCCCGGGCCTCGACCTTCTCCTTGACGGTGGCGGCGGGGTCGCGGGCCTGCCGCCACCAGTGGGAGGGGGGCTGGCTGGAGTCGAGGGCGGTGCTGCTGTAGTTGGAGAAGCGCGAGACCAGGTCGTCCTGGCTCAGGGAGAGGCGGATGGTGAGGCTTTGGGCGAGGTTCTGCGCGCGCACGTAGTCCTGGAAGAAGGCCTCGACCTGCTCGAGGTCGGTGAACTCGGGCGGGGGCAGGCGGTCCATGTCCAGCATGAAGCCCTTGACCCCCTGCAGCCGGAGGGCGGTGCCCTCGAGGCGACCCCGCTCCGCGAAGTAGACGGTGAGCCGGCGGTCCTCCCACTGCTGCACCCGCACGCGCGTCAGCTCGTTTTTGGCCGCGTCGTAGCCGCCGAAGAACAGCCGCAGCTTGCCGACGGGCAGATCCTGCCCCACCAGCCGGAACACGCCCCCGTTGCCGTCGAAGGAGCGCCACCAGGTGAGCACGGTCTGCTTGGTGCTCCAGGGGATCACCCACTCGTTGAGGCAGAAGGAGAGCGCCGCCAGCAGGACGCCCCCCACCAGCAGCCAGCGGGCGGTGCGGCGGGGGGAGATGCCCCCGGCCTGCATCACCAACAGCTCGTTCTCCCGCGCCAGGCGGCCGTAGCCCAGCAGCACGGCGAAGAGCACCGCCACGGGCAGGGTCTGGCTCAGGATGGCGGGCACCTGCAGGCCCAGCCAGGCCAGCATCCCGCCCAGGGGCATCTGGCCGACGTAGGCGCTGCGGGCGAGCACGTTGGAGAGGAGGCCTAAGCCGACGTAGAGCGCCAGCCCGAAGGCGAAGACGGGCAGGGTTTCGCGGAGGAGGTAGCGGTCGAGGCGGGTCATGATGCGGTTGCCCATAGAGTGTACTCGCCGGGCGGCTCAGCGCAGCTCGAGGCCGAAGGTGAAGCGCCCAGTGGCGGCTTCCCCCGTTTGCGACAGGAAGACGTGCTGATAGCCTACCTTCCAGACGAAGCAGCAGTCGGCGTAGCGCAGCTCGAGGCCCGCCCGGCTCATCCCGCCGCGCAGGAAGTCGAAGCCGAGGGTGGGGGCCGCCGCGAAGCTGAAGGTGCAGGCGATGGGGTTGGGGTTGAAGTCGACCACCAGCTCGCGCTGCTGGGCGAAGGCGTCGCCGGGGGGGGCGTCGAGGTCGTTGCGGTAGCGGAACTCCGCGGTGAGCACCCCGTCGGGGAGCTTGGGCGCGTAGCGCAGGCTGGCCCCGAGCTCACGGTCGAGGAAGTCGAAGCTGGCGTGTGCGGTGAGGTCGGCGTAGCCCAGCTCGCCCGCGAAGCGGCTGGTGGGTTCGCGCCGCTCGTAGCGGTAGGCGCTGGGGCGGTTCTGCAGGCTGTACTCGTAGGCGATGCGCCAGCTAAAGTCCTGGCTGTAGCCGCCCTCGAGCCGAAACCCGGCCGCCACGTAGGGGCTGTCGTGGGTGTAGGCCGCGCCCAGGGCCCAGGGCTCGAGGCGGAGGGCGGCCGGGCCCTCCTTCAGCTCGAAGGGGTAGCGCAGCTCCGCCCCCACCGTCAGCCCGCCCACGTAGGCGTCGCCGGGGGAGTGGGCCTGCGGGTCGTCGTCGCTGGCGGTCTGCTCCTCGGCGAGGCGCACGAAAGGGGAGAGCCGGGCGCCCTCGAGGGCGAAGGTGTCGCGCCAGCCGAGCTCGAAGAGGGAGTAGCGCGCGCCGGCCGTCACCGCCTCGTCGCGGTTGGTGTCGCCGGTGAGGAAGAAGGGGCCGCTCTCGAGGCGGGCGTCGAGGTCGAACCAGCCGTTGCGGATGACGGCGCGGAAGCGCACGCTCCCCCTGGCGTCGGTCACGGAAGACCCCAGGGTGAGGGTGCGGGTCTCGGGGTTGCTGAGGTTGCTCACCAGCAGGGTGAGCGTCGAGGAGGCGGTCTCGCCCGCGCGCGGCGGGAGCGGCAGGTCCTCGAAGCCCAGGGTGAGGCCTTCGCTGAAGCTGTAGCCGAAGCGCAGGGGCACGTTGAGCACGGTGCCGCCCCCGCTCCCGGTCCCGCCCGTGCTGGGCAGCCCCGGGATGGCCTGGGTGACGGGCTGGTCGATGGGGAGGCGCAACTGCTCGAAGTGGGCGAGCTCGAGGCCGTACACCGCCAGCTCGCTGTCGGCCAGGACCAGCAGCCCGCTCTCGGTGTCGAAGTGGGCCTCCTCGGCCACCAGCCGCAGGTCCTCCCCGCACTTGCAGGTCGTCAGCCCGATGCCGCGCGCCCGGAACAGCCGCTCGCGCACCACCCCCGTGCGGGCGCGGAAGCGGTAGGCGCGGGTCTGGGCGGTGAAGGCCTCGAGGCGCACCTCGCCCGTCGTCTGGTCGAAGCGGATCTCCCGCGCCCAAAGCTGGATGCCCCGGGAGGCGAAGCAGGCCCCGTCGCTGAAGACGGCCACGCTGCCGTCGTACTCGACGTTGACCCCCCCCACGACCCCGTCGGGCGTCTCGGCCAGGTACGGCGCGTCCTCGCAGTTTTCGAAAGGCGGTGCGGGGGGGGCGGCCTGGGCGAGGGCGGGGAGGGTCAGGAGAAGGAGCAGCAGGAGGAGGCCACGCACCATTACAGCTTATTCGCGTAAGACCGCAGGCGGCCCAGCACGTCGGCGGGTACTTTGGTGGTGGCCGTGGGCCTGCTCTTGAACTCGATGAGCAGGGCGCTGTCGTCGCGCTGCCCCTTGAAGCTGCTCTGGCCGTCCTTGTAGCTGAAGCCGCCGAGCACCAGGGCCTGGTTGCGGGCGGTGTCGATGACGAGGGTGTTGGCCTCGAGCTGCGGGTCCTGCGAGCGCACGTTGCCCTTGAGCACCACCACGTTCTCCGCGAGCAGCCCCAGGCCGCTGTTGCTGGTCAGGCCCTTGACGGCGCTCGAGGAGTAGCGCACGCCGGAGAGGCGCAGTTGCTCGCCCCGGAAGGCGTACTCCAGGCTGGTGGCGGCGAAATTGCCGTCGCTGCCGCGCAGGGTGGCGTTGCGTGCGCGGATGAACTCCTCCTGCTTGAACTGGATGTAGCTGCCCTCGAGCCGCAGGCCGTTGCGGTTATCGACCAGCACGCCGCCCTTGGGCATGGTGGTGACCCCGGTCCCGAGGTCGAGCTCCTGCTCCCCGCTCTCGACGCTGAAACTCGAGAAGCGGCCCGCGGTGAGCGCTAAGGTGCTCACCGCGAGCAGCAACAGCGCGTTTTTTTTCATGGTGGAGGACGAAATCCCTGACATCATGCCCTAGATGCTACCGCGGCAGGGATTAGGCTTATGAAGATGTGAAGCGAATTACAGCTCGATGGCTACTCTTTAGGGTGCGGCCGTTGCTTCAATTCGGGCGATTTGGGCCTATACTGAACTACGAAATGCGACTGCTGGCGCTTTTGGTGTTGGTGGCCTCACAGGCACTGGCTTTCCCACGCGTCGGGCTGCACGAGGGCTTCACCCGCTTCGTCTTCGACCTGCCTGCGGGCTCCACCTACCAGATGAACACCGAGGGGCAGACCCTCTCCCTGCGCTTCCGCGGGGTCAAGGCCGAGCCCCTCGACGAGAGCGTCAACTCCGAGGAGGTGGCCTCCTACCAGGTGGTGGTCAACGGCGCGGTGGTCGAGGTCTTCGTGCGCCTCAAGCCCGGCATGCGGGCGCAGAGCAGCACCCTGAACGAGCCGCAGAACCGGCGCCTGATCGTTGACATCGCCCGCGGCGAGGCCAAGACCGGCGCTCCCCCGGCGCCCCAGCCCAAGCCCGCCCCGGCCAAGGC
>NZ_QXDL01000064.1:0-19214 GCF_003574345.1 Calidithermus terrae | reverse complement strand
GCCTGGGGCTGGGACTCCGGCCAGACCGTCTCGGCGGGGGGCGGGGGGGTGTAGGCGGCCACGGGCTGTGGCTCCGGCTCCGGCATGGGCTCGGGCCCTGTCTCGGCTCGAGGCGGCGGGGGCGCCTGCACGGCCGCGGGCGGCGGCGAGGACTGGGTCTGGGTGCTGCGGGCGCGCACCACGTGCTCCTTGAGCGACTCGAGGAAGTTCTTGAGCTCGTCCACCTTGAAGGCCGTGAGGGGGATGTCCATCAAGGAGCCCTGGGCACCCAGCACGGCGACGGTGTTGCCCTCGCCGCGCGATATGCGCTTGATTGAGTTCAGGGGCGTGCTGCTGCCCCCCTCGTCGCTGAGAAACCACAGGTCCCTACGGGTGATGGCGATGACGCCACCCGGCCCTTCCAGGCGGGCAATCACCTCGTCCCGCACCAGTTCTGCAAGACGCGCATCGTATTTGCCCATATGTGTCAATATACACTATCGCTATGGATACACGCTTATTGCTGGGTCACCGGGGATCGCCGCGTCGGGCACGCGAAAACACCCTCGAGTCCTTCGCCCTGGCCCTCCAGGACGGCCTCGACGGCGTCGAGCTCGACGTCCAGCGCAGCCGCGACGGGGTGCTGGTGATCCACCACGACTTCGACCTGCAGGGCGTTCCCCTGGCCGGGCTGGACTGGGTCGAAATAAAGCAAAAAGCCCCCTGGATGCCCCGCCTCGAGGAGGTCTTCGAGCTCTTCGAGGCCCACCCTCAAGCCTGGATTAACCTCGAGCTCAAAAGCCAGCCGCCCACCACCGACGGGCGGGAGGCGGACCTGGCCCGGCTGCTGGGGGCCTGGGGCGGGCGCGGCCGCGCCTGGGTCTCCAGCTTCGACCCCTTAGCCCTCGTCCGCCTGCGCCGGCAGGGCCTCGACGTGCCTTTGGCCCTGCTCTACGCTCAAGAGGAGGTGCTCGAGCTGCTCCCCTGCCTGGGGGTGCAGGGCGTTCACCCCCACCACAGCCTGCTCAGCCGCGAGGAGGTCGAGCGCCTGAGGGGGCAGGGCTACTTCGTGGCGACCTGGACCGTCAACGACGCCCGCCGGGCGCGCGAACTCCTGGAGTGGGGCGTGCGCGGGGTGATCGGGGATGTGCCCGGTGAACTCAAAGCCGCGCGGGATTGACTATCCTAGGAGATGGTATGGAGGGCACCCGCTTCCGGCTGATCTTCGCCAACGACCCCGACGTGTTCCAAGAGCGCATCAACCGCTTCATCGCCGACCTCGGCGAGGACGTGGTGCTCGTCGACGTCAAGTTCTCGACGGCCGTGCAGGGCGCGCAGGTCAACTACTCAGCGCTCGTTCATTACAAGGAAGTAGAAAGCTGGAAAGACTGACTCGAGCCCGGAGCGGCGCCGCCCGCCCGTCCGGGGAGTCTGGGCATGACGTGAGGAAACCCGTATGAAAGGACTTATTCTCTCCGGTGGCAAGGGCACCCGCCTGCGCCCCCTGACCCACACCCGCGCCAAGCAGCTCATCCCCATCGCCGGCAAGCCCAACCTCTTCTACGCCCTCGAGGACCTCCTCGAGGCGGGCATCCGCGACGTCGGGGTGATCCTCAGCCCCGAGACCGGCGACGAGGTGCGCGAGGCCCTGGGCGACGGCTCGCGCTGGGGCGTCAACCTCACCTTCATCGTGCAGGAGGCCCCACTGGGCATCGCCCACGCCGTCATGACCGCGCGGGACTACCTGGGCGACAGCCCCTTCGTGCTCTACCTGGGCGACAACCTGCTCTCCGGCGGCATCCGGCACCTGGTCGAGGAGTACCAGCAGACCCAGCCCCAGGCCATCGTGCTGCTGACCGAGGTCGAAGACCCCCGCGCCTTCGGCGTGGTGGTGCTCGACGCGCAGGGCCGGGTGGTGCGCCTGGTCGAGAAGCCCAAGGAGCCCCCGTCCAATCTGGCCCTGGTGGGCGTCTACCTCTTCAGCCCCGCCATCCACGACGTCATCGCCACGCTCAAGCCCTCCGGGCGCGGGGAGTACGAGATCACCGAGGCCATCCAGGGCTTGGTCGAGCGCGGCCAGAAGGTGGTGGCCCACCAGGTGCGCGGCTACTGGAAGGACACCGGCAAGCCCGAGGACCTCCTCGACGCCAACCGCCTGGTGCTCTCCCAGGTCACCCGCCGGGTGGAGGGCGAGCTCGAGCACGCCGACGTGGTGGGCGAGGTGGTGGTCGAGCCCGGCGCCCGCATCGTGCGCTCGACCGTGCGCGGCCCCGCCTTCATCGGGGCGGGAAGCCTGGTCGAGGACAGCTTCATCGGCCCCTACAGCGCCATCGGCAAGGGCGCTAAGGTCATCGGCAGC
Source organism: Calidithermus terrae (assembly GCF_003574345.1). Lineage (NCBI taxonomy): Bacteria > Thermotogati > Deinococcota > Deinococci > Thermales > Thermaceae > Calidithermus > Calidithermus terrae. The sequence continues at coordinate 16,876 of NZ_QXDL01000064.1, read as the reverse complement.
GAGCTGGAGTACTCCATCCTCATGGACCAGGCCGAGGTGCGCCAGCTCGCCTACCGCCTCGACGCCAGCATCCTCGGCCACGGCGTGGTCGTGGACGGCCAGGGCAGCACCCGACGCCACACCCTGCAACTGGTGCTGGGCGACCGCAGCCAGGTCAAGCTGTGACGGGCCCGATCCTCATGACCGGAGGCAGCGGCCGCCTGGGCACGGCCCTGCGCGCCCTGATGCCCGAGGTCGTGGCCCCGCCCCGCGGCGAGCTCGACGTCACCGACCCCGAGAGCGTGCGGCGCGCGCTCGAGCGCCACCAGCCCAAGGTCTTCCTCCACGCGGCCGCCTACACCGACGTCGCCAGGGCCGAACAGGAGCGCGAGCAGTGCTGGGCGGTCAACGTCGGGGGAACCCGCAACGTCGTGCGGGCCCTCCAGGGCAGCGGCGTCTTCCTGGTCCACATCTCCACCGACTACGTCTTCTGGGGCGACCGCGGCAACTACCGCGAGGACGACCCCGTGGGCCCGGTGCGCAACTACTACGCCCTCTCCAAGCTCGTCGCCGAGGAGGTCGTGCGCGTCCTGCCCCAGCACCTGGTCATCCGCACCTCCTTCCGCCCCTCGCCCTGGCCCTACCCCACCGCCTTCACCGACCTCTACACCAGCCAGGACTACGTGGAAGTGATCGCCCCGGAGATCGCGCTGGCGCTGAGGGAGCTCGAGCACATCCCTTACACCACGCTGCACATCGCCACCGAGCGCAAGTCGGCCTACGAGCTGGCGGTGCGCACCCGGCCCGACGTGAGGCCTGCAAGTAGTAGAGAAGCCCCCGTGGTACTTCCTGTTGATACTTCTTTGAACTCAGCTCGGTGGGCAACGCTTAGGAGAGTTTTAGTGCTATGTTGAGCTATTTAAACAGGAGAGGAAGCTAGACCCTGTACTTCTAACCATGTTACGCTTACCGCTGGTGCGTTTTGGTGTACCCACGTAGTGGAATCCTTTTCAGGTGATCGTAGAGGTATTCGTGGCAGGCAGATCATTTAGTACAACGTCAATTGCTCGCGGTACGATCCTGAATCTTAGTGGCCAAGTGGTGCCCCTATTTGCAGGCATCGCGCTCGTGCCCCCTACAATTGCGGGTTTGGGGGTTGACCGCTTTGGCCTTCTCTCCTTAGTGTGGCTAGTTCTAGGCTACTTGGTTGTTTTTGATTTTGGCTTAGGGCGAGCCACTACCAAGCATATCGCGGAGATCTTAGGTAAGAGTGAACTCCATAGGCTCCCTACTGTTGTCTGGACATCTATTGTACTGCAGACCCTTTTTGGTACTTTTGCTGCTCTTTTACTAACCGTCAGTACTGATCAGTTGATTGGAATAATAAAAATTCCCCCTCACCTTCTAGAAGAGGCCAAGCTGGCTTTCAATATTGTGGCTTGGATTGTACCTGTAATGTTTTTATCAAGTGCCTTTTCTGGTATCTTGGAGGCTCAATATCGCTTTGATTTGGTAAATCTGGTTAGAGTTCCAAGCAATACCCTGATGTTTGTTATCCCGTGGGTTGGTGCAATATCTGGCTATAACTTGACTCATATTGTTCTTGGGATATGGATACTCCGGGTCGCTAGTTTGGGTGCGTTTGCTACTCTAGCCATAAAGAGCCTTCCTCTACTCCGATCAGTGAAAATTTCCTTTAACGAAGCCCCCCGGCTTTTAAAGTTCGGTGGCTGGGTGATGATTGGCGGTCTTATCACACCATTCCTTCTGCAGCTTGAACGAGTATTAATCTCTGCTTTAGATGGTGTTGAAGTACTAGCCTACTATACTGCGCCCTATGAGGTCGTAACACGCCTTTGGATGTTCCCGGTAAGCCTCATGATGACGATATTCCCCGCATTTAGCACTCTGGCAAGCCGTTCGGACTGGCGGGCTATTGGCGAGATATACTCGGCATCGTTCAAATATATCTTCCTCATATTAGGTGTGGTTGTAGTGGGACTAGGGATTTATGCAAAGGAAATAATTCTGCTATGGCTCGGACCGGAGTTCGCGGCTTCAAGTAGCGTAGTTTTTCAGATTCTGCTCGTAGGTATCCTGTTTCATGCCCTAGGCCATATTCCTTATTCATTGTTCCAAGGAGTGGGGAGGCCCGACATTCCGACAAAGCTGTATGCCCTAGAACTTCCGCCATATATAGTGGTTGCATGGTATTTGGTAGATAACTACGGTATTTTAGGCGCTGCTTTTGCTTGGTCGGCCCGAGTCGCTCTGGAGACATTATTTCTGCTCTTTTTTGCCGTGCGAGCCGGCTTTGTAAGCCAGCGGTGGTGGAAACAAGCCCGAGTCCTAGAGATAGGGATCCTTTTGTTAATACTTACCCTTTTGGGGAGCCTAATAACCATTATTAGGTCGTCGGACTTAGCTCTCTGGATAAAGGTGGCCCTTTTGGTTACAGAGCTGACTGTCTTTGTAGCTGTGGGGTGGAACGTTGTGTTAACGGCGGCGGAGCGAGCAGCGATTTGTACAAGGTTCCGCCAGTGGAAATATCTTCGACGCCCTAACGATGTTTAGGAGGGTTATCAAATGAAGCGCCCACATGCCTACGTGATTAGTCTGAAGTTCTCGCCAGTTCATAAGACCCTTAGTTTTGCGTTTGGCAAGCAATTGTCTCACGTAGAGGGTACTCCAGTATGCTATTTGCTTTCCCACGCGTATGAATGGTTGATCAGTGGCCCTATAGAGTCTAATTCTTTTATTCGATACTTCGGTTATTCCAACTCTGTCAGGTCAATGCTTATTGACTTTGTAGCATTCTTATTATGGCGATGGCTAGCTCTTTGGCAGTTATTCAAGGATAATCCACCTATTTGCGTCTATTTTCAAAACCCTCATCCCCTTAATCCTTTAGTAGCCCTTCTGGCAAAAGTTATTAACCGTCAATGCAAGGTTGTTGTATATATCCATGAGGTAACAAGCTACGGGGTTCAGCGCGGCTTTATAGCACTGTATATGAGGCTTGTAGCTTTGGTTCAAAGAATATTGTTGCGGCTTACAGATGATGTTGTGGTGTCTTCAGAGTCTGTAAAGGAAGTATTGTGTCAAGTATACCCAGGCTACCAGAAACCAATACACATCGTCCCACTCCTGTTTGAGGACTTCTCAAAGCAGACGGCTGAGCCTCGGCAATATCTGACATACCTAGGAAGGGTAGATGACAATAGGGGGATCCAGATATTTTTGGATTTTGCCAACTATTGTGCTGCAATAAGCTTTGATATTAAGTTCCAAATTGTGACCCGTGATGATATTTCGATATACTTGGCAACCCTTTCTGATGAAGCCAAGGAACGTTTGTTGGTGATCAATCAACCAGAGATATCCGATGCAACAATTGCAGAGGCGCTCCAACGCAGTATTGCTTGCATGATCCTGTATAAGTACGAAATAATGCAAAGTGGTGTGCCGCCAGTTGCCTACATGAATGGGACTCCCGTGCTTGTAAGCTCAGTAAGGGGACTGATGGAGGATGTAATTCCTAACCAAACGGGTGTGATCGTACATTCCAATCCTAGAATGGAGGATCTTCTCGAAGGGGTTAAATTCATACGTGCGAATATTGAGGCCATGTCGGGTCATTGCAGGCAACTTTTCCTTGATAAATTTAGTGAGGCTAACTGGTCCCGTTACTATGGCTGGCTGCTCGATCAGCTTAAGGGAAAACGGTAATGATCGATGTGCTTAGAAGCATCAGGCTAAACCACCTCTTTTTGGCTGGGGTTTTCCTAACTCTGCTGCTTAGCGGCATTACTCGTTTTGAGCCCGCTCCTTACGATATACTACTCCTTTTAGTCTGGTCATTTGGTTTAACAGTAGGTGTTTGGAGGTTCCCATTACCATTGAAAGCTGATCTGCCTACAGTCATAGCCCTCATAGGTACAGGCTTACTGATTGTCTTTGTGCTTATAAATGTTGTTAATATCGCCATTGCTTCTAAGTCGATTCACAGTGTTATATACGGAGGAGTCACGATCTATCTTGTCCTTACTGCCATTTTCTTTTGGGGAACTTTGTATACCTATGGCCTTAGAGGATTAAAGGTTATAACTCATGGCTACTTGATTGCGGCGGTAATGTCAGCGCTTGTAGGGATAGTGGGCAGCTTTGGTTTTCAGCCATTTTATGAATTATTTACTACTTTTGGTGGACGTGCCACGGCCCTATTTAAAGATCCGAATGTGTTATCCCCGTTCTTGGCACCAATTGCTTTGTATGCATTCCTACAAGCTATCTATAGTCGGCGGACCTCACACAAGGTGGCGTGGCTCGGGGCCTTCATTGTCCTTGCTATGGGGGTGCTCCTGAGCTACTCTAGGGCTGGGTGGCTCAATCTTGGGTTGTCGTTCACACTCTTTATCTTGTTGTCTGGCTTGGTTGTTCAGCGTCCCCAGATAGTGGTGCTAGTATTTGGCTTATTCATTTTAACGGTGTCGGTTGTCTCTTTGAATCCGTACTTAAAGTCGTTTATACTGAGCCGCTTTGGCTTAGCATCCTATGATATAGATCGATTCTCGAACCAGCAATTGGCGTTGGAGCTTGCTCTTGAGAACCCGGCTGGCCTGGGCCCAGGTCAAGCTGAAAGTGTACTGGATTTCGCAGTCCACAATTTATATCTTCGTGTCCTGCTAGAAAATGGTTGGGTTGGGCTATTGGTTCTTCTACTAGTATTTTCTTTGACCATCAGCTTTGTCACCTGGAGGGCTATCACCAAGAGGGGCAGCGCGAAAATGTATTATGCCTTTGTGGCAGCCGCGCTAGTTGGCCAGATGATCAATAGCCTGATTATTGATAGTCTGCACTGGCGCCATCTCTTTCTGTTGTTAGCTCTCGCATGGGTCAAGGATGAAACGGCTACTTTACTTGATAACTCGCGCTGAGACCGGAGGAGCCCAGATCCATGTGTTGGAGCTTCTTAAAGGTTTGCAGAAATGTTTTGACCTCCATTTGGGGGTAGGAGGTGAGGGGTTTTTAACCTCAGAAGCTCGGAAACTGGGTGTGAGTGTACATCTACTACCTAGTTTGATTCAGCCCTTGCATCCCAAGAAGGACTTAGCCGCTGTCCATCAGGTTATTGCATTGCTTAAAAAGGTCCAACCCAGTCTCGTACACCTTCACTCCTCGAAGGCAGGACTGGTGGGTCGATTGGCCGCACGAGCAGCATGTGTGCCGGCAGTATTTACTGCTCATGGCTTCGCCTTTACGGATGGAGTTTCATGGCGGCGTAAGCTAGTGGCGCTGCCCAGTGAGTGGCTAGCTGCGCGGCTTGGGGGGCACATTATTGCGGTTTCTCGCTACGACTATGACCTCGCGCAGCATTATCGCGTCGCCGCTCCTAGTCAGATGACCCTAGTATATAATGGCATCCCTGACGTTCCCTATCGGGGAATGCCAGAGCAGGGTGAGATGGTACGGGTGGTCATGGTGGCCCGCTTTGCCCCACCTAAGGATCATGCCCTCCTCTTAAAAGCACTTGAAGAGCTCAAGAACCTGGACTGGGAATTGGAGCTAATTGGAGATGGCCCTCTGCAACCACTTGTACAGGCTGAAGCAGTGCGGTTGGGCCTTGAGAATCGAGTTCGCTTCGCAGGTGCTTGCACAGACGTAGCTAAACGACTCGCGCAGGCACAAGTATTTGTTCTCATTTCTAACTATGAGGGCCTACCGCTCTCAATTCTTGAAGCTATGCGGGCTGGGCTGCCTGTAATTGCTAGTAAAGTTGGGGGGGTTGCTGAGGCCGTGGTAGATGGCGAAACAGGTTTCTTGGCTCCGAGAGGAGATGCACAAGCTTTGAGAATCCGGCTTGCCCAACTAATAGGGGATTCACAGCTTCGAATGCAGATGGGACTAGCAGGACGTACACGCTATGAAACTTATTTTACTCTTGAGCAGATGCTCGAGAAGACCCTGGCGGTGTACGAGAAAATGCTGAAGAGGGAAGTAAGCTGAGGAGGTTATGCAGGTGTTGATGCCGCCCCCAGCCCTGAGAGTCTTTAGCTTATTTACCGCTTCTGATTTACTGTGGCACGGGGCTGGAATCGTGGCGTGCCTGTTGGCGGGTTCATTGTTGGGATGGTACAGCCACCGATTCTGGATCATTGGCACGGATTCGTATGGCATGGTAGGTCTGATCGTCTTCAGCTACGTTGGATCGGTCCTCTCGTCCCGCCGTGTACTGAGCTTTGCTAAGACAGACCTTTTGACGGCTGCTTTCGTCTCTATACTGTTTTGGTTTCTTTTAACCTCAGCAGTTTTGGTGCTTTCCAAGTGGTACTTCTCCCGCACCTATTTGCTAGGGGCTTTCATGGTGGCGTTTCTCTGGCAAGCCCTGCAGCTGTGGCTACAGAAGCCTGATCGTTACCACTTAGCCCTGATACCAGGCGGCTTAGCGGATGCGCTGCCAGGTTTGGGCAACATTGACTGGCAGATCTTAGACACCCCTCGCTTCGTGCAGGTTCAGGCGGTGGTGATGGACCCTTATCACACCAGCGATCCTCGATGGCTGCGCTTCGTTGCAGAGCAGTCTTTACGCGGCATTCCCTTACTACATGCGGCGGCAGTATATGAGGGACTCACAGGGCGGGTTTCGCTCAAGCACCACTCTGAGACTTTCCTGGAAGGTTGGCGCTTACCTACGCTCTATCCACATATAAAGCGCTTGATGGATATATGCGTCGTGCTTTTCTCGCTGCCTCTTAGTCTACCCCTTATGTTGTTGGTGGCGCTGCTGGTTCGCCTGGATTCAAGAGGCCCGGTACTCTTCTGGCAAGAGCGCATCGGTCAGGGTGGAACCCCTTTCAGGATGGTCAAATTCCGTACGATGCGAGTAGACGCCGAGAAGGAGGGATCGCGTTTCGCACAAAGCGGTGATAATCGTATCACTCGCGTGGGTCGCACCCTGCGAAAGTTTCGTTTAGATGAGCTACCCCAGTTTTGGAACGTACTCCGTGGGGAAATGAGTATTGTTGGACCACGCCCCGAGCAGGCTGGGTTCGCCGAGCAGTTCAGTAAGCAGATACCTTTATACCCCTATCGGCACATGGTAAAGCCTGGCCTTACTGGTTGGGCACAGGTTCACCATGGGTACGCGGCAGGTACTGATGAAACTATGGAGAAACTTACCTATGACTTGTACTATGTAAAACACCTTTCGCTATGGCTGGATTTACTTATCGTGTTCAAGACTCTTCGTACTATTCTTACCGGCTTCGGAGCGCGCTAAAGTTAAAATGGGCTAGCCTCCTCTGTCCCGAGTATTCTGAGACAAGCTTTCTAGCAACTTCCTCGTATGGTTTAGCAGGGATAACTCCTTGCATAACGCAACTTTGGGGTCCCTCAACGACCGGTGCACCTAATCTCCTAACCAGGTAAACTAGCCCGGTGTGGCGTGCTGCTTTTAATTTGCTATTGGCAATTCATCCCCTAGTGGGCGGTCCACTATTTGCTCCCTTGGGAATCCAGAAGTTTTCTTGGCGCGCTGACCCTTGGTTAAGGGTCTTTCTTGGAGGAAGCGGCCTATTCGCCTTGGGACAAATAGACGCTGGTGTGGATGTGGCGGGCTCTACTTTAGGACAAGGACTATTGGGATGGTTGGTTTTACGAGCGGGACAGCTTATAGGACCTCACCCCACTTATGCGATCGGCATCACAGGAGTTGGGGTTTGGGCTTTTTGCCGATGGTTTGCGGAGCTTGAGACTCACCCGTGGTATCGCGAGCAACTCTGGAGCTACAACCCGAACGGTCTAGGTGCTTGGATGGCTCTTGGTGGTGCGCTTTCGGTTCTATTAGTGCGCCCAGGCTGGCTAGGGGCATTGGGGTTTGTGGGAGCTGGATTGGGTTTGTGGGCTTCTGGAAGCAGGGCGGCACTTCTAGGGTTACTGCTCGCGGGCGGGCTGGCTTTTGCCTTAAGGTTGCCCCGCTTCTGGAGGGTAGTGTTAGGACTAGGAATAGTAGTGGCGTTGGTGGCTAGTTTGAGCGGCAGGTTCGATCTGGGACGTTTTGGCACTGTGCTAGATCTTTCTTACCGCACCAGCCAGCAACGCCTTGAGATCTGGCGGATAGCCCTTGAGGCCTTTCGTGAACACCCTATTAGCGGGGTGGTATCTCTTGCAGAGTATTCCAGCAATCACCTAAGCGAGCGAGCTCGTGAATTATCGATTACAGAGATCAGTCATGCCCATAACCTCTTTTTGCAGGCTCTAGCTGAGGGGGGAATACTCGGGGGATTGGGGGCTTTCTTTTGGGTAGCCGGGGCAACTTGGCTACTGCTGCACTTACGGGCATGGAAAGGGCTAGCTCTGTTGGGAGTAGTCGTGATACTCAACTTAGCGGATTACACGTTCTTTAACGCAGGGGTCTACTACCCCCTTTGGATTGGCTTAGCCTGGAGCATAAGCTGCTCATCACCCTCGGTGAATTCCAACTTTGACCGACCTGATCCACTTAGGTGAAGTTGCACGGGGTTGAGCCGCTCTCCCTTTTCCATCGTTGACTCCTGTTGGCTACAGGTTTGGTCGGTAGATGTGCAGCACGCGTCGCCCTTACAGAGTACGATGTGATGGCCAAAAATAAAGGGTCAAGACTAGCTGAGGCTGGTGAATGACAGGGAAAAACAAGTACGCCTACCGTCCGAAGATTTCTGAAGCCAGGTTTCGGGAATTGGTGCGGCTATTTGCTATAGATCTGGATGCCAGTCAGATTGCTGAGATGGCCCGGCTCGACCACAACACAGTCAACTGCTATCTACGCCCGATTCGCCAACGCGTCGCCGAGTCCTGCGAGGCCGGATCTCCCTTCAGCGCTGAGGGGGAGGTGGATGAGTTGTACCTCGGGCCTCGGCGGGTCAGGGGGTAGGCGGGGCCGTGGAGCGCTGGGCAAGGCCACCGTCTCCGGGCTGATCAAGCGCCAGGGTAAGGCCTACGCCCAGATTGTCCCTGACGCGAAGAAAGCCACCTTACAGGCCATCATCCGAGGTGGGGTAGACCCCGACTCGGTGATCTATTCCGACGGCTTCAGGGGTTACGACGGCCTGGTGGACGTGGGCTACGATAAGCACTTCAGGGTCAGGCACGAGGAGGACCGGTTCGTGGACGGCAAGGCCCACGTCAACGGCGTCGAGGGCTTCTGGGGCGTGGCGAGAACCCGGCTGGCCAAGCTCCGGGGCCTACCTACCCAAACACCCCTTCTACCTCCGCCTCGAGAGACCGGGTTCCGCTTCAACCACGGCGGCCGAGACCTCGGCCGCCTAACCCTTCAGCTAGTCCTAACCCAAACTAAAATATCGAACCTACGTGAATTCGACATTAGGGAGATAGCTGCCACCTCATTGTGTAGAATGCACGCGTGAGCGTGGAACCTTACAACCAAAGCGGTGAGCTATCACTGCGCGATTTATACCTTGTGTTGAGGCGTCGCCGGAACCTGATCCTCGGCCTCACCCTGGGTGCAGCCATCCTGGTTTTTGCAGTGAGTCAAGTGTGGCCAGAGATCTATAGCAGCAAGGTAGTTGTGAGCCTCTCTCTTACTAATCAGTCGAGCCAGTCAGGGGTGCTGAATAACCTTCCGTCATTAGCAGGCCTGGCCCAGGGCTTTGTGGATCTTCAAAGCACCACGCTGCTGGCGAAAGACCTGGGGGTCGCTCAACCTCCTGAGGTTTACGGTGCTCGCTTCGATGAGAAGAAGGGCCTCCTTAACCTCAGCGCGAAAGGGGGAACCCCCGGCGAGGCGCGTCAGCGGGCGGAGCGCATCGTACAGGTGGCGACGGACTACCTTAAGAGCCGCATGGCCGAGGGGGCGGCCTCCAACATCCGGGCCCTGCTGGCGCAGACGCAGCTCGACCTCGAGTCCGCCCGGGAGAGCCTCAAGCGTATTCAGGCCGAGCTGAAGAACCTCTCGGCCGAGGGCCGCTCGGACGCGGCCATCGCGGCGGCCCTGGAGGCCCGGCAGGTGGGCCCGGAGACGGCGCGCAGCTCGAGCCCCGCCTTCACCAGCCTGAGCCTCGACGAGTCGCGCCTGCGCTCGACCGTGGCGCAGCTCCAGGCCCGGATCGACACCCTGACCCCCTTGCTCGACAAGCCGGAGCAGCTCAGCCAGTTGGTGGGGCAGGCCCTGCAGGTGCAGGTGCTGGTGCCTCCGGCGGAGCCCTTGCGCCCGGTCTCGCCGCGTCCGCTGCTCTACACGGCCATCGCGGGCGTGCTGGGCTTGCTCGTGGGCGTGTTCGGGGCTTTCCTGGCGGAGGCGCTGGCCCCGCCCCAGGCGGGTGGGGTGAGGCAGCGGGACACCCAGGTGGTGGCGGGGACTAAATGAGGCGGTGGGTTTTGATGGCCCTGCTGGGCCTGCTCGGCCTGGGGCTGGCCCAGGTGGTGCAGACGGCGAACTTCTTCGGGATCACCGCTTCGCAGTCCCGGGCGGCCGCTACCCCTGGGGCCTGGCGGTATACGGTCGGGCCGCGCACGGCCGAGGCCCGGGCCTTCTGGTCCGGGGCGGTGGCGCAGTGGCAGGCCATCCTCCAACGGGGTGGGCGGGTGGAGCTCGGGGCGTACGCGCTGCGCCTCGAGGGCGACCGACTCCGCCTCGAGCCCCACTGCGCCACGCCTAACCCCTCCTGCTTCACCCGGGTGGCGGTCTCGAGTGCCCTCCCGGCCTGGCAGCAGGACGCCCTGCTGCTGGACTTCTCCAACGCCCTGGTGCAGGCTTTGGCCGAGGCCGGCAAGCGGGCCAAGCCCTACCCGGCGACGGTGACCGTCTCCAAGCTGGTGCGGGTGCAGCTCAACTCGGACGGGACCCGCTCGGCGGAGCCCAGCGGGTGGAAGCTGCCGAAGCTCGAGGCCCGCTAGGTGAACAGCGAGGAGACCGACTCGCCCCGGTGGGTGCGCCAGATGGCCTCGGCGAAGAGCGGGCCCACCGAGAGGGTCTGCAGCTTGGGGCTGGGCTGGCCCTTGTAGAGGCAGGTGTTGGTGGCGGCGACCTCGACGATGGGGCTCCTCTCGATGCGCTCGATGGCGGGGCCGACGTAGACCCCGTGGGTGAAGGCCGCGTAGACGGCCTCGGCCCCGTTCTGCTTGAGCACGTCCACGGCCTGCACCAGCGTGCCGGCGGTGGAGACCTCGTCGTCGATGATGAGGGCGGTCTTTTCCTTGACGTCGCCGACGAGGCCCCTCGAGGTCACCTCGGTGTCGGAGAGGCGCTGCTTGTCGATGAAGGCCAGGGGCAGGGCCAGGCGGCGGGCCAGGGCGCTGGCGCGCTTGAGGTCGCCGGCGTCGGGGGCGACGATGACGGCGTTCTCGAGCTGGTCCACGCGGGTGGCGAAGTAGTTGGCGATGACCAGCTCGGCCGAGAGGTGGTCGACGGGGATCTTGAAGAAGCCGTGGACCTGGGCGGAGTGCAGGGTCATGGTGAGCACCCGGTCGGCCCCGGCGGTCTGGATCAGGTCGGCGACCAGGCGCGCGGTGATGGAGATGCGGGGGGCGTCCTTCTTGTCCGAGCGGGCGTAGGCGTAGTAGGGGATGACGGCGGTGACGCGGGCCGCGCTGCTGCTCTTGGCCGCGTCGATCATCATCAGCAGCTCGACCAGGTGGTCCTGCACCGGCGGCGTGAGGGACTGGATGATGAACACGTCGCCCTCGCGCAGGCTCTGTTCGTAGCGCACGAAGAGGCAGTCGTTGGCGAAGCGCTCGGTGCTGCTCTTGCCCAAAGGAACGCCCAGGTTGTCGGCGATTTCCTGGGCCAGCGGGACGTTGGACTGTCCGCTAAAGATCATGAGGGGGCGATCCATAACCGCCCAAAAGCATACCCCGCCGAAAGCCTGACGTCGAACGCCGATGGCCGAAGGCCCAGAGGCCAGCCCCAAGGCTCGCGGCTCGTGGCCTGTGGCGTGTGGGAAATCCCTCCCCGCCGGCGTCGAGGGCGTCTTGCGTCTTGCGTTTGGCTTTTCGCGTACGGCGCAGGACGTACGACGCACGGCCCGCGCCCGGCGTCCGGCGATCGGCTATGGGCTATCGGCGTTTGACATCCGGCGCCCGACCGCTAAAGCCTGTCCATCTCCGTCTGCAAAGCCGTGGTCACCTCCGGCCCGTGCTCGTGCAGGTAGACGTTGATCTCGCTGCGCAGGCCGAAGGGGCCGGGGTAGACGCCGGGCTCGACGGTGAAGGCGAGGCCGGGGATGAGGGGGCGGGTGTCGTGGGTCTCGAGGTCGTCGAGGTGGGTGCCGTTGCCGTGGGCGGCGTCCCAGCCCAGGTTGTGGCCGGTGCGGTGGAGCACGTGCTCGGCGTAGCCCGCCGCCACCAGCACCTCGCGGGCCTCGCGGTCGACCTCGTAGCCCCGGGGGTGCCGCCCCGTGGCGTAGGCTTTGCGCACGTAGTCCACGGCCTTGTCGCGGGAGGCCATCACCACGCGGAAGGCGTCCTGGACCTCGTCGGAAACGTTCCAGCCGGCCATCCAGGTGATGTCGGCGTAGGGGCCGGAGGGCTCCTTGGCCCAGATGTCGAACAGCACCACCTGGCCGCTGTCGAGGCGGCTGGCGCCGGGGGAGTGGTGCGGGTTGGCGGCGTTGGGCCCGAAGCTCACGTTGGCGTCGTGGTCCCAGACCAGGCCGTGCGCGTGCAGCACCTTGAGGATCTCGGCCTGCACCTCGAGCTCGCTGGGGGGGACCGGGTCGCTGAGGCGCGAGCGGATGTACTCCAGCCCGCGGTCCTTGGCGGCCTCGAGGCCCCGCGCCGCGCGGCGGTGGGAGGCCAGGGCCTCGGCGTCCCAGGTCTGGAACTGCAAGAGCAGCTCGGCCGAGGAGACGATCTCCAGGCCCATGCCGCGCAGCAGCTCGAGGGTGCCGCCGTCGAGGCGCGAGAGGTAGGGGATGCCCCCGCCGGGGTGGTACTCCATCGCCACCCGCCCGAGCGGGGCGACGTGGGCCTGGAGGGCGCCGACGAAGCTCGACCAGCTCGAGTACACCACCCAGCGCCCCGGCAGGGCCGGGAAGTTGGCCCTCTCGATGGCGTGGACGATGAACACGGGATCCCCCTCCGCCGGGATGAGGTAGGCGAAGCGGCGCGAGAGGTGCAGCCCGCGCAGCCCCAGCGTCTCCAGCGCCAGGGGGTTGTTGCCGAAGAAGCCGTAGAGCAGCCAGCCGGGCAGTCCGGCCTTCCGCAGGGCGTGTTGGGCCTTGGCGATGTCCACGGGGTTAGTCTAAAACGCCGGGCGTCGAACGCCCAACGCCGGGTGCGGGTCGTGCGTCGTACGTCCTACGCGAGACGCCAAACGCAAAACGCAGAACGTGGGTCGTGCGTCGTACGTCCTACGCCATACGCCAGACGCAAAACGCATGACGTAGGGGGGGTCCCCGTGCCCGCCCTTTCCTATAGCCACTATCGACACCCAACGCGGTGCGTCCCGTCACGTTTGCCCCCCTTTCGTGTGCTAACCTCTTGATCAGGAGCAGTTGCCGCCCCGCCGTGGGCTTTTGCCCACAAAGCGGGGAATCCTCGAGAGCAAAAGGCAATGGAGGTGCTGGGATGGTTCAGGAACAGGCTGTGCTTTCGATCACCCCACTGGCCGCCGAGCGGGCGCGGGAGATTCTGACCCGCTACAACAAGCCCAACGCGGCCATCCGGGTGTTCATCAAATCGGGCGGGTGCAGCGGCTACCAGTACGGCATGGCCGTGGACGAGCGCGAGCTCGAGGGCGACACCGTGACCGAGATGCACGGGGTGCGCCTGGTCGTTGACCGCATGTCGCTGCCCTTGTTGGCGGGCTCGCAGGTGGACTGGGTGGAGAACCTGATGGGCGGCGGGTTTAGCGTGAACAACCCCAACGCCACCTCCTCCTGCGGCTGCGGCCACTCCTTCCGCACCGACGGGGCCAAGGCCCCCGAGGGCGAGGGCAGCGGCGGGTGCTGCAGCGCCTGAGGCTTCGGGCCCTCTTGCCGACCCTCCGGGGTCGGCTTTTTCATCCTGCGTGCCTCGCCGGGGCTCGGGTATGGTGGGGGCGATGCACAACCGCCTTTATTCGTGGATCTCCCTCCCCCTGCTCTCGGGCCTGCTCAGCCTCAACCTCTTCCCCAGCAGCTTCTGGCGCTGGCAGAGCGGGAGCACGGGCGAGCAGGTGCAATTCGGGGTGCGCCTCGAGGCCAATCTGCTGGCCGGGTGGTACGAGCTCAGGGGCCGCGGCTACGCCGCCTTCGGCAGCGCGGTGCAGGCCGGCGTCGAGGAGGTCTACCTGCTCGTGCCCATCGAGGAATTCCGCCTGAGCCTGGGCAAACAGGCGGTGTACGCCACCCCTTACAGCCGCACGCCGTGGGGCGACGAGGGCCAGTGGGGTGTGTACGGCCAGTACCGCCTGGGCGAGCGGATACGCCTCGAGGCCGCCTACGTCGAGGGCCAGGCGTACGTGGGCGGGCGCTTCAGCGGGTTGGAGGCAGGCACCTGGGTCTCGCCCGCGGGCCTCACCCCGCGCGTGGGGTTCAGCGGCGAGCCGGGCGAGCTCTACTACCAGTGGAACACCGGCTTATGGGGCCGCCTGCGCTGGCCGCTGGACGGGGCGAGCACCCTCGAGGCCTGGGGCTGGTGGAACCCCGGGGAGGACCTGGCCTCGAAGCTGCTCCTCGGCCTGTCGTACCGCCTCGAGCCCCACCTCAAGATCGGGGCCGACGCCTCATGGCGCCCGGTCGAAGCCTGGCGGCTGTGGCTCGAGCTGACGATTCCATGAGGTGAGCGGCAGGCAGGCGCTTAGCCCGTGGTTTGTTGAGGGTCGAGGGCCGAGGGCCAAGGCGTCTTGCGTTTTGCGTTAGGCGTACGACGTAGGACGTAGGACGCACGACCCGCTCCCGGCTACCGGCTATCAGCCATTCCAAGGCGTATACCCCGCGTGCACGAAGTAGAGCCCCTGGGGCGGGGCCGTGGGCCCGGCGTCCTTGCGGGTGCCGTGCTCGAGCAGGCGCGGGATGTCGCTGGAGTCGCGCTTGCCCAGCCCCACCTCGACCAGCGTGCCCACCATGCTGCGCACCTGGCCGCGCACGAAGCCGCTGCCGACGAACTCGAGCCAGATCTCCTGAGCCGAGCGGCCCTCCAGCGGCGTGACCACGGTGAGGTGGGCGCGGTAGATCCGGCGCACCGTGCCGCGCTCCTCCTTGATGGCGAAGGCCCGGAAGTCGTGCTCGCCCTCGAGCGCCTCGAGGGCGTGCCGCATCGCGACGAGGTTGAGGGCCTGGGGGATCCACCACACCCGGTGGCGCTCGAGGCCCGGCGCCATGGGGCGCTGCAGGATGCGGTAGCGGTAGCAGCGCCAGTGGCAGCTCTTGCGGGCGTGGAAGTCGGGCCCGACCTCCTCCGCGCTCAGGGCCCGCAGGTCGGGGGGGAGGAGGGCGTTGAGGGCGTAGGGGATCTTGGGCGCGGGGATGGAGTCGGCGGTGTCGTAGTGGAAGGGCATCGCCAGGGCGTGCACCCCGGCGTCGGTACGCCCGGCGGCCACCACCTTGGGGACGGCGCCCGGGATGCGGGCGAGGGCGGCCTCGAGCACGGCCTGGACGGTGCGCTCCCCCCGGGCCTGGGTCTGAAGCCCCGCGAAGTGGGTGCCGTCGTACTCGACGCTCAGGCAGATGCGCCGCGTCCCGGAGGGCGCGACGGCCTCAGTCTCGAGCTGTTCCAGCGGGTCCAGCACGGCTATCAAGACTACGCTATTGTACCGTCTCGCGTCCGTACGTCGTACGTCGTACGCCTGAAGGCAGAGGCGCCCCGCCGGGGATCGCGGCCAGGGGGGCGGACGCTTCTCGCCCCTGGCGTTGAGCTACCGGCTATCGGCCTTAGGCCAAGCTTCTCCCCCGCTCCGACCGACCACCACCGCCGGGTCGCGCGCCTCGAGCCGCACTTTGTCCCCGGGGCGGCAGGGGCAGTGGGGGTCGGCCTGCACCACGTAGTCGCGGCCCGCCAGCCGGACGCGGTAGGTGAGGTCGTGGCCCTTGAACTCCCGGCTCACCACCACCCCCTCGCCGCCGGGCTCGAGCGCCAGGGCCTCGGGGCGCAGCGACAGCAGCACGGGGCCGACCGCGCCCTCGCTCAGCCGGACCGGGCCCAGCGGGGTCTCGGCCTCGATGCCGTGGGCCTCGCCGGGGATCAGGTTGGTGCGGCCCAGGAACTGGGCGACGAAGGGGGTGCGGGGGCGGGCGTAGACCTCCTCGGGGGTGCCGACCTGCTCGAGGCTCCCCGCCCGCATCACCGCCAGGCGCTCGGCGAAGGAGAGGGCTTCTTCCTGGTCGTGCGTCACCAGCACCGCGCCGATGCCCGAGCGCTTGAGCAGCTCGCGCACCTCGTCGCGCGTGGCCTGGCGCAGCCCGGCGTCGAGGCTGCTGAAGGGCTCGTCGAGCAGCACCACCTTGGGGCCGGGCGCGATGGCGCGGGCCAGCGCCACCCGCTGCTGCTGCCCGCCCGAGAGCTCGTGGGGACGGCGGTCGCGGAAGACGGTGAGGCCCACCAGGCTCAGCACCTCCTCGACCCGCTCGCGACGGCGGGCCGGGCTGAGGTTGCGCAGCCCGAAGGCCACGTTCTCGAAGACGCTGAGGTGGGGGAAGAGGGCGTAGTCCTGGAAGACGAAGCCGATGCCGCGCTTCTCGGGCGGGCGGTGGGTCAGGTTCTCCTCGCCCAGCCAGACCTGCCCGCCGTCGGGGCGCTCGAAGCCGGCGATGAGCCGCAGGGTGGTGGTCTTGCCGCAGCCCGAAGGGCCCAGCAGGGCGAAGATCTCGCCGGGGGCCACCCCGAAGCTCACGCGGTCCACGACCGCGGGGATCGAGGGGTGGAAGCGCTTGGTCAGCCCTTCGACGCGCAGGACGGGCTCGAGGGCCTGGGCGGGGGTCTG